>JAQGLD010000051.1 GCA_028293055.1 Alphaproteobacteria bacterium | reverse complement strand
GCCGATCTCCACAACCGAACCGTCAACCTGGGCGGCCGTGCGCGCTTGCATATCGAGCAGGGCGCCCTCAAGAGAAAATGATGCAGCGCCGATTCCTTTCCGTCCTCGTGGCCGCACTGGCCTGCGCCGGCATCGCTCCGGTGCTGGCCCAGACGTCCGCGCTCAAGGGCCATAACAGCAATGCACCGGTCGATGTCGCCGCCGACCGGATCGAGGTCCAGGATCGCGCCGACCGCGCCGTCTTCGTCGGCAATGTCGTCGTCAAGCAGGCCGAGATGACGATGACCTCGGCGCGCCTCACCGTCGCTTATGCCCGCGACAAGAAAGGCAACAGCACCGCCGGCAAGGTCCAGATCGAGCGGCTCGACGCGAGCGGCGGAGTGACCGTTACCAGCCCGACCGAGCGCGCAGTCGGCCAGTTCGGAATCTACGATCTGCAAAAGAAGATCGTTACCCTGATCGGAGCGGTCACGCTCACCCGCGGCGATTCCAAGGTCAATGGCGCCCGCCTGACCATCGACCTCGACAGCGGCCATGCGGTAATGGACGGCGGCGGGGCCCCGGGCACGAACAGCTCGGGCGGCCGGGTCACCGGCACGTTCACGGTTCCCCAGAAGAAGAGCTGACATCGCCCTCCCGGCCTTCACCTCGGCCGGGCGCCTTTCAGGCGATATTCGTCGTCAAGCACGAAGCTTGCCAGTTGAGGCGCGGGGCGGGTTCGCCTAAGCCCGGGCCGGCATGAACGACAGCGCTATACTCCACCGGCCGGAAGCCGCCGACCCGCTCGAGGCCCTCGATCGCGGGCTTTCGGTGGTGTCGATCGCCAAGTCCTACGACCGCAAGACCGTGCTTCGCGATGTCTCGCTCCATGTCGAGCGCGGCGAGGTGGTCGGGCTGCTCGGCCCGAACGGCGCCGGAAAGACCACCTGCTTCTATTCGGTGATGGGGCTGGTGAAGCCCGACAGCGGCAGAATCCTGCTCGACGGCGAGGACATTACCGGCCTGCCCATGTATCGCCGGGCGGTGCTCGGCCTCGGCTATCTGCCCCAGGAGACATCGATCTTCCGTGGCCTCACCGTCAGCCAGAACATCATGGCCGTGCTGGAGGTCGCCGAACCCGATCGCAAGGTGAGGCGCGCACGGCTCGAGCAACTGCTCGGCGAATTTCATATCGGCCATTTGCGGGACGCTCCGGCCATGGCGCTCTCCGGCGGCGAGCGCAGGCGCTGCGAGATCGCCCGAGCGCTCGCCGCGAACCCGTCGATCATGCTGCTCGACGAGCCGTTCGCTGGCATCGACCCGATCTCGATCTCGGACATTCGCGACCTCGTCATCGAGCTCAAGAACCGCGACATCGGAGTGCTGATCACCGACCATAATGTCCGCGAGACGCTCGACATCGTCGACCGCGCCTGCATCATCTACGATGGCCAGGTCCTGTTCGCCGGCAGCCCCGAGGCACTCGTCGCCGACCCGAATGTGCGCCGCCTCTATCTCGGCGAAAGCTTCGAGCTTTGAAATGCGCACGTATGTTCCCTCCTTTTCGTCATTCCTGCGAACGCGGGAATCCAGGGACGCCGGGCACTGGAGCATGTCAGTCTGGATCCCCGCCTTCGCGGGGATGACGGAATAGCCCATCATGTCGCTCGGGCCTCGCCTCGATCTCAGGCAGAGCCAGTCGCTGGTGATGACCCCGCAGCTCCAGCAGGCGATTCGGCTGCTGGCTTTGTCCAATCTCGAGATCGAGAGCTTCATCGCCGAGGAAATCGACAAGAACCCGCTGCTCGAGAGCGGCGGGGGCGATGAGGGCGGCGGCGAGGCCGGCGAGGCCGACATCGCCGCCCCGCCGGAGGAACGCAGCGAGCCGGAAGCGGTCGACTCGCTCGTTGGCTACGAAGGAGCCGATGCGCCGCTGGACGTGGATATCAACGACGAGAATCTCCATCAGGACAGCGCCGCCGACCGCGGCCTCGACGGCGGCCTCGGCGTGGACGGAGTCCGAAGCGGCGGCGAGGGCGAGGGGCCCGATTTCGATGCCTTCGCCTCGGCAGGTCTCTCGCTCCACGAGCATCTCATCGCGCAGGCCGGCGAGCGGCTCGGCGGCGCCGATTTCGTCATCGCAACCCAGATCATCGAGCAGATCGAGGAGACCGGCTATTTCCTGGCCCCGACGCTCGACATCGCCCGGCGGCTCGGGGTCGCGCTTAGCGAGGTCGAGCGGGTGCTCGCGATCGTCCAGACCTTCGACCCGTCGGGGGTGGCCGCTCGAAACCTCTCCGAATGCCTCGCCATCCAGGCGAGGGAAGCGGATCGCTACGATCCGGCGATGGCGCGGCTGATCGACAATCTCGATTACCTCGCCAAGGGCAATCTCGCCGCGCTGAGGCGGATTTGCGGGGTCGACGAGGAGGATCTCGGCGACATGATCCGCGAGCTGCGCGCCTACGATCCCAAGCCGGGATGCCGCTTCGCCCAGGGCGAGCGGGTCGAATCGGTCGTTCCCGACGTATTCGTCGCCCGGCGGGTCAATGGCTGGGCGATCGAGCTCAACAGCGCGACCCTGCCGCGCCTGCTCGTCAATCGTTCTTATTATACCGAGCTTTCCCAGGGCCCGCAGGACCGTCAGTCCAAGGCCTGGCTGTCCGAATGCCTGGCCAGCGCCAACTGGCTGGTCAAGGCGCTCGACCAGCGCGCCCGGACGATCGTCAAGGTCGCAAGCGAGATCGTCAAGCAGCAGGACGGGTTCTTTCGCAGCGGCGTCGAGCATCTCCGCCCGCTCACCCTGCGCGCCGTCGCCGAAGCGATCGGAATGCATGAATCGACCGTCAGCAGGGTCACCTCGAACAAATATCTGTCGTGCGATCGCGGCCTGTTCGAACTCAAATATTTCTTCACCAGCGCAATCCAGAGCAATGACGGCGGCGACGCGGTCTCTGCCGAGGCGGTTAAGAGCCACATCAAGGCGCTGATCGCCGCCGAGGCGGCGAATGCGATCCTGTCCGACGACCAGCTGGTCGAGCTGCTCCGCGCCAAGGGCTTCGACATCGCCCGCCGCACCGTCGCCAAATATCGCGAGGCGGTCGGAATCGGCTCGTCGGTCCAACGCCGGCGGCAGAAGGCGATCGGGTCGAGAGCGGCCTGAGCTCGAACCTTTCCAGCGAAAAGCCCGGCATCTCTGCTATTCCTCGTCGGGTGCTGCCAGGCGGATGGCGAAGTCGCTGACCGCTTCCGAGACCAGTCCGATGGCGAGGCCCGCTCCGACATCGGAAGGGTAATGGGCACAGCGCGGAATCTGGGCGAGGGCGAACAATCCCGCCCCGGCATAGGCCGGAATCCTGAGCGCCGGATATTCGCGGGCAAAGGCCGCTGCGACCGAGGCCGCACCAGCGCTGTGGCCGGACGGGAAGCTGGTCTCTTCCTTGGCATGGTTGTCGCCCGGGCGGGGTCGATGATCCTTGCCGTCCTTGTGCGAGGAGCGCGGCCTGGTGCGGTCCACCCGCTCCTTGACGAAATCCTTGGCGAGGGTCGCCAGCGTATGGGCGGCCAGCATCTTGAGCCCGGTGCGGGCAAGCTTACGGTCGCCGCCGATCAGTCCGCCGACGATCAGGGAGGCGCACAGCACGCGCAGCGGCGGCTGGTCGGCGAGATCGGCGACCTGGTCGAGCAATCTGACCGGCAGGCTGTGCTCGTGCGGAAGCGCCGCCTCCGCGGCCTTGCGGTCGGTCTTGAGGACGGCCCGCGCCGCGTCAGACGGTTGCGGCATGCCGGGCAAAGACGGAATCGTCGAAGCTGGCGAGCAGGTCTCGCGGCCCGTCATAGAGCGCGCACGCGCCGGCGAGCTCGGAATCGTCGAAGCCGCCCGACCGGAAGCCGATCGCGCGCAGCCCGCTTCGTCCGGCGGCCTCGATGTCCCAGGGCGTGTCGCCGATCACGATCGCTTCGTCTGCCACCAGGGGCGAGACCTTGCCGAGCGCAACTTCGAAGATGTCGGGGCAGGGCTTGGAATGGGCGACATCGTCGCGCGAGGTCCAGGCGTGGATCAGATCCTCGCAGCCGATCAGGCCGATATTGAATTCAACCTCCTCGGCGCTCGAGGAGGATGCGAGCACGATCCTGACCCCTTCCTCGATCAGCCGCTCGAACAGCTCGCGAACACCGGGGAAAGGCCGGGCGCGCTCCATATAGTCGCTCTTGAAAAGGGCCGAGCGCCATTGCTCGATAGTCTTGCGGTCGGCTTCCGATGCTTCGGGGATCAAGGCCGGAAGCAGATTGTCGCCGCCCTTGCCGACCTGCGGCCGGATACGCTCCGGCCCGATGGCGAAGCCGAAATGGCGGAAGCTTCGCTGCCAGGCTTCGACATGGAGGTCGTTATTGTCGACCAGGGTGCCGTCGACATCGAAGAGCGCGGCGCGCGCGATCGCGCGGCCCGAGGGGCTGGAATGATTGTTCATCGACCCGGTCAACGGCCGGGACGCTCGTGCGTTGCGTCAGGCCGGGTCGATTTCGCGGAATGCCAGCAAGGGCGCGCCGCAGTCGAGGCTTTCGAGCCGCGGGTAGATACCGATGAACCGCTCGACCCCGGCCGAGAAACGCAGCGTCCAGGCGCTGCCATCCTCGTTGCGCAGGACCAGATAGAGCTGACGGCATGCCGTCGAGTCGGTGGCGGGGCGGATGTGCATAGGCCGGTGATGACAGGCAAAGCTTCATAAATGGTTGCCGGATCCCTCCCTCAGCAGCCTTAATGCAAGATAAAGAAGTTTCATCCATTAAGGACCTTCGCCCGGCCGGAGAATATGTGACCAGCATCGTCGCCAAGCTGCGAGAGATCGGCAAGACCGACCGGAGGGTGGCGGACGAAGTCCGCCGTTCGCTGGTCGAGACCTTGTTCGTGTCCTCGACGTCGCTCGGCATGGGCGCGATCGCCGGATCGGCGTGCAGCACCGCCATCGCCCTTTCGAGCCACGATCCGTGGATCGCCTCGATCGCGATCGCGATCGGAATGACCGGAGCGCTTCGCGTCGGCCATGCCGTCTTCTATCACAAGAGATCGCGCGGCGACGACAGCACCGAAAGCGCTCGATCCGAGACGGTCTACGAGATCGGCGCCTGGGTCTATGCCCTTTTGCTGGGGATGATGACCTTCCTCACCCTGGTCCGCTCCGACAATGCGCTCTATCACATGCTCGCCGGGGTGCTCACGATCGGCTACGCTGCAGGAATCTGCGGCCGGAATGCCGGCCGGCCGGTGATTGCGATCGGCCAGCTCGCACTTGCGGCGGCGCCTGTCGCCCTCGGTCTGTTCCTCAGCGCCGAACCGTTGCGCTGGGTGCTCGGCGGAGTGACTTGCGTCTTCGTCATCGGAATGGTCGACATTACCCTGCAGACCTATTCCGCGGTGCTCAAGGCGATGTCGGCGACCCAGGAGCAGAAACGGCTAACCGCCCGGTTCGAACGGCTTGCCCGCTACGATTCGATGACCGGGCTCGAAAATCGCGCCGCCTTCCAGGAACGGCTGCAGAACGAGCTCGAAACGATCGGCGAGCAGGACGAGCAGCTCGCAGTGCTCTGGCTCGACCTCGACAAGTTCAAGGAGATCAACGATTCGCTCGGCCATCCGACCGGCGACCGGGTGCTGTGCACCGTCGCCCGTCAGCTGAGCTCGATCGTCGACGGCCGCGGCTCGGTCGCTCGCTTCGGCGGCGACGAATTCGTTCTGCTCTGCCGCGGCGGGCGCGAGGGCTTCGCGGAGGATATGGCTCGCGAAGTGATGCGCGCCGTGATCGTGCCGATGGACATAGACGGCGCGGCGATCCAGGTCACCGGCTCGATCGGCGTCGCCGTCGCGCCGCGCGACGGCGCCGACAGCGACACCATCCTGCAGCATGCCGACATGGCGCTCTATCACGCCAAGTCGAACGGCCGGAACGACTTCTGCCCGTTCCTGCCGGCGATGGAGGAGGAGTTCCTGGAGCTTCGCAAGCTCGAGGCAGCGCTTCGCGTCGCGGTCGAGCGCGAGGAGCTGGAAGTCTATTATCAGCCGATCCTCGACCTTCGCACCGGCAAGATCCGGTCGTGCGAGGCGCTGCTGCGCTGGCACCATCCCGAGCTCGGCATGGTCAGCCCGGCGCGCTTCATTCCGCTTGCCGAAAGCACCGGTCTGATCACTCCGATCAGCCATTGGGTGCTGAGCCAGGCCTGCACCGCCGCCGCCAAATGGCCGGACGATGTCGGTGTCGCAGTCAACATGTCGCCGGCTTTGCTCAAGGACCTGCATCTGTCGCACATGATCCTGTCGGCGCTCTACACTTCGGGCCTGCAGGCCAGGCGCCTCGAGCTCGAGATCACCGAGAGCGTATTGCTCGAGGAGAATGCCCAGTCCAACACGCTGATCCGCGAATTCCAGAAGATCGGCCTGAAGCTGTCGATCGACGACTTCGGGACCGGCTATTCGTCATTGACCTATTTGAAGAAATACCGGTTCGACAAGATCAAGATCGATACCAGCTTCATCGCCGATGTGACCCGCAGCCGCGAGGCCCGGGCGATCATCCACGCGCTCGTCGGCCTTGCAGCGGAGCTCGACATGGACATCGTCGCCGAAGGCATCGAGACCGAGACGCAGCTCGGCTATGTCACCGGCGCCCGCTGCACCATGGCGCAGGGATTCTTCGTCGGACGGCCGATGCCGGAAGCGATTATCCGCCGCCGCCTCGAAGCCCAGGGGCGCGGCGAGGAATGGACCGGCGAGGACCAGTCGTTCCGCCCCGCGCTCAGGCGGCTGCAAGCCTAGTCTGGGCGTCGACCAGCCGCCGCATCAACTTGAGCTCGGAATCGCTGAGGGTCAGCGCCGAATCAGCCCAGACCTCGACGACTTCGTTGAGCTCGTCGAGGCTGATCGGATCGACGAGGGACGAGGCGCGGTAGATGCCGCGATGGCCGGCCTGGCGGCGGCCGTTGCGGGCGATGTAGGCGCGGACCGCCTCCTCGCCCTGGCCCGGCTCGGCGAGCACGTGAACGAGACCGAGCTCGTGCATCTCCTCGGCCGAATAGACCCGGCTCGAAAGCATCATCTCCTCGGCGCGGGCGAGGCCGACCTTGCGGGCGAGCAAGGAGTGGGCGCCCATTCCGGGGAAAAGGCCGAAGGCAATCTCGGGAAGGCCGAATCGCGAACCGCGCTCGGCGACCACCACATTGAACGAAAGCACCGCTTCGAAGCCGCCGCCGAGGGCGTCGCCCTGGACGAGTGCGATCGTGACGATCGGCAGGCCGAGCGTGCGCATATTGTTGTGAAGGATCGAGACGCAGTCCCGTCCATATTGGACCAGCCCGATGCGGTCGCCGGCCGAAATGAAACTCGCGAACAGATTGAGATCGCCGCCGAGATTGAAGATCCCGGGGAAACGCGAACCGAGAACCAGATATTTGAGCCCCTCGTGGGGAGAAGCGAATTCGCGCCGGATTTCCTCCTGCCAGCGCTGGAAGTCGCGAAGCATCGGCCGATTGAAATTCGGCCGGTCGATCGGCGTCATGTAGGTCCAAAGAGAGCCGTTTTCGGCCTCCCATCGCACATCGAGCTGCCCCAGGTCGAATAGCCGGGAGCCCGCCGGCCGATCTCGATGCTGAAGGGGTAGCGCTCCCACGGGGAGGTCAGCCATGACCGGGATTGATCCGGTCGCCTCCCCCCGTTGGAGACTGAAATGCTGATTCATCGTTTAGCCCCAATGAGATGGTGAACGATGAAGTAAGCATATCCGAGGCAGGGCGGCAATCTCCTGCGGCTGGTTAACGAAAGATATTTGCACAGGTGTGGCTTTCTTGACTCCGCCCAATGCTCTTCGTCGGCTCAACCATTCCTTCATTTCGTTAAGCTACAAAGCCTTTGAGGAGCAAAGATTTCGTCTTTAGCGAGGCGTCGTGGCGGGGGCGCCGCAGGGGCTGGATTTCCGGGGGTCTTCAATGAATTCGAATGTGATTCTTCGCGTGGCTGCGCTGCGTCCGCTGTTGCTTTTCGGGACGGTGGCGATGGTTGGCGTGAACATGACCAGTTCGGCGTCGGCGTCGGCCTTCTACCTACAGGAGCAGTCGGTTCGGGGCTGGGGCCGCGCCAATAGCGGCGAGACTGCCGACCAGGGACCAGCCTCCCTGTGGTGGAATCCGGCCTCGATCGGAGGCACCACCGGCACCAGCCTCAGCTTCGGAGCCACGGCTTTCTTTCCGATCGGCCGGGTCCGCGACCTCGGCACCCTGATCGATCGGCCGGTGGTCGCGGCGGTTCCGGTCGGCGGGGCCTCCGCTGTGACCGATCCAGTGCAGCGCGGCGTCGCTCCCAATTTCGCCCTCGCCATCCCGGTCGGCGATCGGATCGCGCTGGGGCTTTCGGTAAGCTCCCCGTTCAGCTTCACCACCGACTATGATTCGGGCGGCTGGCAGCGTTATTCGGCGATCCGTACGCGGCTGCTGACCGCGGACATCCAGAGCTCGGTCGCGTTCGCGCCGACCCCCTGGCTGAGCCTTGGCGGCGCGCTCAACGTCGAATATGCCGACGCTTTGCTTTCGAACGCCTTGCCCAATCTCGCCGCGGGCCTGCCGGATGCCAGGCTCAAGCTGACCGGGAACGGCTGGGACCTCGGCTGGAGCGCCGGAGTCCAGCTGCGCCCGTCGGAGCGGCTCGCCTTCGGGATCGGCTACAAATCCGCGATCACCCATCGGCTGGACGGCCGGGTCGCGATCAGCGGCCTGCTCGGGCCGCTCGCCGCGCGCAATGTCGACACCGACACGACCGCGCGATTCACCACGCCATGGCAACTTTCGATCGGCGCGCGGGGTGCGATCAGCGATCGGCTGACGCTCAACGCCCAGACCGTCCGTTACGGCTGGAGCCGGTTCGACACGATCCAGCTCGGCGCCCCGCTCGGCAATGCGGTGCCGGAACATTATAAGGATGTGTGGAGCTTCGCCGTCGGAGTCGACGCCAAGGCGAGCGAGCGCCTCACCGTACGCGCCGGGATCCAGCTCGATCCGACCCCGACCCGCAACACTTCCCGCGATGCGCGGGTGCCGGACGGCGACCGAATGGATTACAATATCGGGCTGAGCTACCGCGCCGGGAGGAGCCTGACCCTCGACGGGGCCTTCGGCTATACCGATTTCCGCAATTCGGCGATCAGCCGCGACGAGCATTTCTATGCCGGTACGGCCGCCCAGACCGATGTCTTTACAGACGGCCGCGCGGCCGGCCAGCGCGCCCTGGTCCTGTCGATCGGGGGCCGCTTCGAGATCTGATCGCGAAACTCCCGTCCTCGCGGCCGATCAGCGCCCGAGCGCTCCGATCATCTCGTGGATGCGGGCGAACTTCTCGCGCGGATTGCCTTCGCGGGCACGCTCGATCTCGGCCGCCTCGATCCTCTGCCAGTCGCTGAACGTCACCGGCTCGACCCCGCGCTCGCGGAGCAAGGCGTCGAGCCCGGCGCCGCCGGCCTTGCTGCTGTCGCCTTCGCCGAACGTCGCCTTGATCTGCTCGGCAACCTCGAAGCCGTCTGGCCGATTGGTTCCGATCGTCCCGGTCGGGCCGCGCCGCGCCCAGCCGACGCAATAGAGGCCCGGCGCGATCACGCCATGGTCGTTCGGAAAGCGGCCGAGCGATTGGTCGTAGGGAACTCCGGGAATCGGCGGAGTCTGATAGCCGATGCAGCTCACCACCAGGCCGCAGTCGATTTTATAGCGCTCGCCAGTACCCGAGGCGCGGCCGTCCGCGGCGAGACGGGTGCGCTCGACGACGATCCTCTCCACCTTTCCGTCGCCCTCGACGGCGATCGGCATCGCGAAGAAATCGAAGACGATGCGCTTGCGCTTCGCCTCGCTGCGGCCCGCGAAATCGCGCAAGTGATTCACCGACTTGCGTTGCCCGGGCTCGAGCGCGGCATCCTCGCTCTCGGCGGGTAGATCGGCTGGATCGACCTCCGGCGCCGCCTCCTCGAGATGGCCGAGCTCGCCGAGCTCCTTCGGGGTCATCGCGATCTGGTGGGGCCCGCGGCGACCGAGGAGATGGATCGCCTCGATCCTCGAAGCCGCGAGCGCGTCATGGGCGTGCATCGCAATGTCGGAGCCCGCGAACTCGGCCGAGGTCTTGGACAGAATCCGCGCCACATCGAGCGCGACATTGCCGTTGCCGACGACCGCCACGGAGGCGATGTCGAGCGGCGGATCGAGGTCGGCGAAATCGGGATGGCCGTTATACCAGCCGACGAAGGCGGCCGAGCCGATCACGCCCGGCAAATCGTCGCCGGCGATTCCGAGCCGGCGGTCGTCGGGCGCGCCGGTGGCGAGGATCACTGCGTCGTAGAGCCCGAGCAGCTCGTCCATGCCGACATGCTCGCCCAGGGTGACATGGCCGACGAAGCGGACATGGTCGCTGAGCGCAACCTTCTCATAGCGCTTGTAGACCGCCTTGATCGACTGATGATCGGGCGCGACCCCGGATCGGATCAGGCCGTAGGGCACTGGCAGCCGGTCGATCATGTCGATGCGAACCTGGTCGCCGAACTGCTTCTGAAGCGCTTCCGCGGTGTAGAAACCCGCGGGTCCGGTGCCGATCACAGCGACATGACGCATCCCCGTCTCCTTTTAGACGGGACAGACCCTACCGACGACGCGCGCGCTGGCAAGGGGATCAGCTTGTCATTCGCCGCAGGGTCTCGACCCGGTCGGCCTCCGCGGCCGGCTTGTCGTTGCGGATCCGCGAGATTCGCGGGAATCGCATGGCAAGGCCCGATTTGTGGCGCTTGCTCTGGTGGATCGAATCGAAGGCGACCTCGAGCACCAGGCCCCTCTCGACCTCGCGCACCGGGCCGAAGCGCTGGACCGTGTGGCCGCGCACCCAGCGGTCGAGCCAGATCAGCTCCTCGTCGGTGAAGCCGAAATAGGCCTTCCCGACCGGCAGCAGATCGCCCGCCTCGTCCCAGCAGCCGAACGTGAAGTCCGAATAATAAGAGGAGCGTTTGCCGTGCCCGCGCTGGGCATACATCAGCACGCAATCGGCGACGAGCGGGTCCCGCTTCCATTTGTACCACAGGCCGACGCGCCGGCCGCCAGTATAGGGGCTGTCGCGGCGCTTGAGCATCACCCCCTCGATCGAGGCGTCGCGAGCCCCGCCGCGAATCTCCTCGAGCGAGTCGAAATCCTCCGCCTCGATCAGCGCCGAGAGATCGAAGTGCTCCGCGTCGAGCCTCGGCACAAAGGCTTCGAGCCTTCCCCGGCGCGCCTCCCAGGGCAGGGCGCGCAGATCCTCGAGGCCGTCGAACAATATGTCGTAGAGCCGGACGAAAGCCGGGTAATCCTTGAGCATCTTCGCCGAGACGGTCTTGCGGCCGAGCCGCTGCTGGAGCGCGTTGAAGCTCGCGGCGCCGCCGCCATGCTCGTCGGTGCCCTGGAACGCGCCCTTGACCAGCAGCTCGCCGTCGACCGCGCCGTCCTGGGCGAAGGCCTGCGCCACTTCCGGAAAACTCCGGGTGATGTCGTCGCCGGCGCGGCTGTACAGCCGGGTCTCGCCGCCGGCCCGGACGATCTGGACTCGGATCCCGTCCCATTTCCATTCGGCGGCATAATCGTCGAGCGAGACCCGCAAATCCTCGAGCGGATGGGCGAGCATGAACGGCCTGAACACCGGGACGTTGTCTGCGGTCGGCTGGCCGCCTCGCCCCTCGGCCCAGTTGAACAGGGGCAGATAAGGCGGGCCGATGCCGTGCCAGACCTCCTCGACCGCATCCACCTCCAGCCCGAACGCCTGGGCCAGCGCGGTCTTGGCGAGGCGTGCCGAGACTCCGAGCCGCAATTCGCCTGTAGCGAGCTTGAGCAAGGCATAGCGCCCGCTCGCATCGAGATGGTCGAGCATCCGTGCGAGGGCGCCGGGCGCTTCGGATCGGCCGAGGCTCTGCAGGCGCTCGACCACCGAGGCGATGCGCAGGCTGCCGTCGTCCAGCTCCGGCGGCTGGTCGATCCGCTTGGGCCAGAGCAGGGACACCGTCTCGGCGAGATCGCCGACATAGTCCCAGCTCATGTGGAAGAGGATCGGATCGACCCTTTCCTCGGTGATCGCGCGGATCGCCGCGCCCTTCACCGCCGGAAGGTCGAGCTCTCCGGTCAACGCCGCCAGCGCATAGCCACGGTCGGGATCGGGCGTGCGCCTGAGATAGTCGCCGATCAGCTTGAGCTTGGCGTTGCGCGACCGGGTGTAGACGAGCCCGTCGAGCAGCTGTGAGAAATCGCGCATCGCGGGCGTAACGAAGCGTCTTGTCGCGAGTTTCGCAACTCAATTCCTCCCTCGAAATCGAGGGGAGGATCGTCTTGGCCTCACGCCTCCAGCTCGACATCCCAGTAGAGATAGTCGCGCCAGCTATCGTGCAGATAATTGGGCGGGAAGCTGCGGCCGTGTTCCTGGAGCTGCCAGCTGGTCGGGCGGAACGGACGATGGAACAGGTGCATGTGCGCCTGCAGCGGAGTGCGGCCGCCCTTTCGCAAGTTGCACGGCGCACAGGCAGTCGAGACATTCTCCCAGGTCGTTCGGCCGCCCTGCGCGCGCGGAACGACGTGGTCGAAGGTCAGCTCGCGCATGTCCCCGCAATATTGGCACATGAACTTGTCGCGCAGGAACAGGTTGAATCGGGTGAAGGCGGGGTGCTCGGACGGCTTCACATATTGGCGAAGCGCGATCACCGAGGGGAGCTGCATCGTCCGGGTCGGGCTGTGCACCTCTCGGACATATTCGGCGACGATGTCGACCCGCTCGAGGAACACTGCCTTGACCGCGGTCTGCCACGGCCACAGGCTCAGCGGATAATAACTGAGCGGCGTGTAATCGGCGTTCAGCACCAGGGCCGGGCAAGAATCGGGATGCCGGATCAGATCGGGATGGTACATGGAACTGGCGACGCCCTTCCGATTGCTGGGAAGTCTCTCCCGAACGGCCCCGGACTGTCGCACTCAGAACGGGGGGAGGAGAGCCTTCCCCGGTTCCGCCACCTCCTCGCACTTCAAGGTGACGGACGCATGACACCATGTCCGGTGACTCCGGGTCAAGTGCCAACTCGCTGATGCAGGTGGTTTCTCGCTTCGCGCCGAGCCCGACCGGCCGGCTTCACCTCGGCCATGCCTATTGCGCCCTGCGCGCCTTCGACTTTGCGAGACGGTCCGGCGGCCGGTTCCTGCTCCGCATCGAGGACATCGATCCGGGCCGTTCGCGCCCTGCCCATGTCGCGGAAATCCTCGAGGACCTCGCCTGGCTCGGCCTCGACTGGGACGGGGAGGTGCTGCTCCAGTCGCAACGGCTTTCAGCCTATGCCGAGGCGCTCGACCGGCTGAAGGCGATGGGCCTCGCCTA
>JAQGLD010000422.1 GCA_028293055.1 Alphaproteobacteria bacterium | reverse complement strand
GCCGCTCCAGATCTTCGAGATGAACCTCAAGCGGGTCGGCGACACTGGCTGGCCCGCGGCAAATCCGGTGCCGATGCGCTAGCGCATCGTGCGCGATTCAAGAATCGCACACGATGCTCCATGCCTTCGTTTTCGCACCGTTGTTCGCGGAAAACCGGAATCCGCTTTTCCGGACGATGCTCTAACGGCTGCATAGGCCGAATGCGGAAACGACAGGGGAGAGACGATGGCGGACTCGGAGCATGTCGATCTCGACGAATTCATTGCCGGCGTGAAGCGGCGCAATCCGGGCCAGCCCGAATTCGTCCAGGCGGTTACCGAGGTCGCCCAGGACATATTCGAGTTCATCGCCGACAAGGAGGAATATCACCGCTGGCAGATCCTCCGCCGCATCTCCGAGCCCGACCGGGTGGTATCGTTCCGGGTCTGCTGGGAGGACGACAACCACAATATCCGCGTCCAGCGCGGCTTTCGGATCCAGAACAACAACGCGATCGGCCCCTATAAGGGCGGAATCCGATTCCACCCGTCGGTCAACGAATCGATCCTGAAGTTCCTCGCCTTCGAACAGACCTTCAAGAACGCGCTCACCGGCCTGCCGATGGGGGGAGGCAAGGGCGGCGCCACTTTCAATCCCAAGGGCAAGAGCGATGGCGAGATCATGCGCTTCTGCCAGAGCTTCATGACCGAATTGTTCCGGCACATCGGCGCCAATATCGACGTGCCCGCCGGCGATATCGGAGTCGGCGCGCGCGAGATCGGCTACATGTTCGGCCAGTATAAGCGGATCACCAATTCGTTCGAGGGCGTTCTGACCGGCAAGGGGCTCGAATATGGCGGCTCGCTGATCCGTCCCGAGGCGACCGGTTATGGCGCGGTCTACTTCCTCGAGAACATGCTCCGCACCAGGGGGCAGGGCCTCGAGGGCAAGAGCGCTGCAATCTCCGGCTCGGGCAATGTCGCGACCCACGCGGCCGAGAAGATCAACCAGCTCGGCGGCAAGGTCCTCACCTTGTCGGACAGCGAGGGCTTCATCCACGATCCCGACGGGATCACGCAGGAGAAGATAGACTGGGTCAAGTCGCACAAGACCCGGAGGCGTGGCCGGATCTCCGACTATGTCGACGAATATAAGGGCGCGACCTTCCACCGCGGCGAGCGTCCGTGGGGCGTGACGTGCGACGTCGCTTTGCCGTGCGCCACCCAGAACGAGCTGCTCGGCGCGGACGCCCGCCTTTTGGTGGCGAACGGCTGCATCGCGGTCAGCGAGGGCGCCAACATGCCGACCGACCTCGACGGAGTTCATGTCTTCAAGGAGGCGCGAATCCTCTACGCGCCGGGCAAAGCCTCGAATGCCGGCGGAGTTGCGGTTTCCGGGCTAGAGATGAGCCAGAACAGCGCCCGGCTAAGCTGGAAGGAGGCCGAGCTCCAGCAACTGCTCAAGGACATCATGGCGGGAATCCACACGCGCTGCCTCGAATATGGCCAGCAGGGCGACGGCTATATCGATTATGTAAAGGGCGCCAACATCGCCGGATTCAAGAAGGTAGCAGACGCGATGCTGGCCTTCGGGGTGGTTTGATCCTCCAGCCAGGGCCGTTCCGAGTGGCCATCCAGCCTGCCTGTACAGCATATCGACGAATCATCGAGGCGACGGCCGACCCCGGTTACAAAGATGTAATCAGCTTGCCAGCAAAGCGAGAGGGAGGCGGGCCTATCCAGCTTCCTATCGTCGCGTGCCTAGAAATTCCCGACGACCCTTCCGCCCGGCGACCCCTCCTCGCCGGGCGGACTTGTTTCCTGATGGGAAGCGGTGGAATGAACGTGCAGACTGACACTATCACCACGACCGGAGCCGACCGCATGGGACGCAAGATTCTCCTCGTCGAGGACGACCGCGAAACCGCGTCGTACCTTCAGCGGGGACTCGCCGAGGAAGGCCATAGCGTCGAGCATGTCGAAGACGGTCGCGACGGACTGTTTCGCGCCAGCGACGGCAGCTTCGACCTGATCATTCTCGACCGGATGGTGCCGGGCCTCGACGGACTTGCCTTGCTCAAGGGCCTTCGCGCCGCGGATGTCGATACTCCGGTGCTGATCCTTTCGGCGCTCGCTTCGGTCACCGACCGAATCGAGGGGCTGGAAAGCGGCTCCGACGATTATCTCACCAAGCCGTTTTCGTTCGGAGAGCTGCTCGCCCGGGTCAATGCCCTGCTCCGCCGCGGCGAAGGCAAGGGCACTCCGGACCTTAGGCTGATCGTCGGCGACCTAGAGATCGATCCGCTGTCGCGGGGCGTTCGCCGCTCGGGCAAGCTGATCGACCTCAAGCCCCGCGAGTATCGGTTGCTCGAATATCTCGCCCGCAACGAAGGCCGTGTGGTCACCCGCACCATGCTGCTCGAGCAAGTCTGGGACTATCATTTCGACCCAGGCACCAATGTGATCGACGTGCATGTCAGCCGGCTGCGCCGCAAGATCGAGGACGGTTTCGACAATCCGATCCTCCATACCGTCCGTGGCGCCGGTTATCGTCTCGCCGCTTCCTGATCGCACAATGGTGAGTCCGGCCGAATCGGGGTCACGACACTTGCGAATGCCCCGCATCCCGACCAGCCTGAGGGTGGCCCTGTTCTCGGCGCTGCTCGCGCTCGCGTCGAACCTGGCGGTGATCGGGTTCATACACTGGCGCACCGCCGACGATGCGGTCGCGGCGTT
>JAQGLD010000410.1 GCA_028293055.1 Alphaproteobacteria bacterium | reverse complement strand
ATCGAAGAACAGCCCGAAACGCTGCGAAAGGGCGAAATCCACTCCCGCCTGGACATAGGGGCCGTGCGCGTTCGGGACATTGAGCCCGACTGCGAGGCCGTCGCGCTGCTGCGTCGTGAACGCCGCGATGATTCCGCCGCCGACATAAGGCGAGATCGGGCCCTTGATCGGGTGCACGCTCGCGCCGAGGGTCGCCATGACGAACTCGTCGTCGCCCAGATTGGGCGTTCCGGCGATCGATCCGGTGGGAATGTTGTTGGTCGTGGCCGGGGTCGAGATCGAGGCCTCGACCGCGATCCGGTCGACCAGGAAATAGCCCGCGGTCAGGGTCCCGTGATAGGTCGGCCGGGTCGAGTAGCCGGCATTCGGATCGAGCGTACCGCCGACCCGGATCTCGCCCTTGTCGACCAGCTTGGTGCGACTGGCGCCGACACGCACATAGGCGTCTCCGGCCTCCTGCGCGGCTGCCGGAGAAGACAGGATGAGGGCCGCCAGGCCCGTGGCCACGACAGTGGCGATCGGCTTGTTCATTTCACTGATATCCTCTGTTCGCGAGCCCACGGTAGGGTGTCGTCGTAAATATCGCGTAAACCTTGACCCGCACTTTTTCCGGTGCTTCGAGAATGAGTTAGCGGCGCTGCCTTGAGGCCGTCGCGATCCGAGACGGGCTCTGCGACAGGCCGGTCGATATTGAGCGACGAGACCTCCACCGAGCCATCGTCGAGGCCGCGCAGATCGTCGGTCGCATCGGCGATCGCGGAGGAAAGACGATGCACCGCATCGACGATGTCGTGCTGGCTGTGATTGGCCATCACCTGCAGCCGGAACCGCGCCTGGCCCTTGGGCACTGCCGGGAATTCGACCAAATTGGCGAGCATCCCGAGCGACGGCAGGCGGCGGCTGGTGAGGCGGGCCAGCGCTTCGCTGCCCATCTTGACGCAGACGATTGCCGAAGGCTCGCCATAGACTTCGAGGTCGCAGCCGCGCAGCAATTTGCGAAGCATCAGGATGTTCGCCATCAGCTTGTCGCGAAGCACCGCGCCTTCCTCCGACTGGATGATGTCGAAGGCCTTGCCGACGATCGCCGCATTGGCCGGCGACATCGCGTTGGAAAAGGTGTTGGGCGAGCTGTAATAGCGCAGATATTCCTTCACGCTGCGGGTCCGCGAGGCGACGAAGCCGCCGTTCGAGGCGAAGGTCTTGGAAAAGCTGCCCATGACCAGGTCGACCTTGCCGAGCATGTTCTGGATCTCGATATGGCCGCGGCCGGTCGGGCCGAGATTGCCGAGATCGTGGGCGACATCGACGACCAGGGTCGCTCCATATTCGTGGGCGAGCTCCTGCAGGGCCTTGATGTCGGGCGTGTCCGAATCCATCGAGAACAGGCCCTCGGTCACCACCAGGATGCCGTTTTCGGCGTCCTTCTCGCGGATCTTGGCGAGCTTGTCGCGGGCGCCCTCGATCTGGTTGTGGCGGAAGAGATGGATGTTGCGGGTCGCCGCCTGCGCGCCTTCCTGGAGGCAGGCGTGGCTGAGCGCGTCCATGACGATATGGTCGTTCGGCCGGACGAGGCCCTTGATCACTCCGAAGCCCGCGGCCCAGCCGGTCGGGAAGATCGAGACATGCTCGTAATCGAGGAAGGCCGCGATCTTGTGCTCGAGCGCGATCGAAAGGGAGGTATTGCCGACCAAGGCAGGCGATCCGGCGCTATGCACGCCATGTTCGCGCATCGCCTCGATCGCAGTCTCCAGGATCGCCGGATGCGAGTTCAGGCTCAGATAATCCTGGCTTGCGAAATTGACCCCTTCGAAAAGGGCGCCTTCGTCGGTGCGAGCGCTGCAGCGGCTGAACGCGCCGTGCTCGGTCGAGCGGCCGAGCGGCCACACTCCGGCGGCGCGGCGCGCCTGCTGCCAGCCGTAGAACGCCTCGACCCGGCTGAGCAGGTCCGCGCCCGGCAGGTAGCGAAAGTCGCGCATGCTGCCATCAAGCGCTCCCAGGCTCGAGGCGCCGTCGCCATTGCCGATCATGAAATGGATACTCCAGGGTTGGACTGAGGGGGCGCCGCGGCGCAATTCGGTTCGGTGGGCGATCAGCGCGCGTGCAGCTCGATCTTCTCGATAAGATCGGGAAGCGATACGGGCTTGGTCTCGAAGTCGACGCAGCCGACCTCGACGCTGCGCTGGCGATCGCTCTCCAGCGCATGGGCGGTGAGTGCGATCACCGGGATCGTCGCGGTCTTCGGATTGGCATGGATCGCCCGGGTCGCCTCCCAGCCGTCCATGTCGCCGAGCGCGACATCCATCAGGATGAGATTGGGCAGGCAATCGACCGCCATCGCGATTCCCTGCGGGCCATCGATCGCGCAGACCACATCATAGCCCTTACGCGCGAGCCGCCGCTGCAGCATGTCGCGATTGAGCTCATTGTCTTCGATGATAAGTATCTTGGTCATCCGAGATTCCTGTCTTTTCGCCGGATCAGGCAGCCAGAGGCCGCGCCGAGGCGGCGGCGGCGCGTTCGGGGATCGTCAGGCGGGTGCCGGGACGGCCGTCGGCAAGCGACGTCGTCACGATCGAGCCGCCGAGGAGCTGGGCGAATTTCTGCGCCAGGGCGATCTCGATCCCGGTACCGCCATATTTGGTTGGCGAAGTATCGTCGTTATGCTCAAACATCTCGTTTATTATAGGAACGGGACGAGCCGAGCCGTCGCTCGATACATTTATAAATGCGAAGAACAGGCCGATGCCGGTTCGCGCCTCGCAGGTCACGATAAGCTTTCCGGTCGCATGCTGGTTCGCGATCCCGCTGATCAAGTGGCGGAAGGCGGCGCCCGCTGCGGTCCAGTCGAGGAACAAGGTCTGTTCCAGTCCTTCGGAGGCCGCAATCTCGATCTCGTAATTGGGTATTTCTTCGTGGACCTGGCGAACCCAGATTTCGAGCTGGCTGCCGACCGCTTCGCGGGTCGAATGAACCGGCATCTTGCCGGCCTCGATCCGCGAATAGGACAGGATGGAGTCGATCAGGCGGAGCAGGTCCGATCCGGCGCGGTGGACATGGCCGAGATCGGCGACCGTCGCATGATCCTCCTCCTCGACCGCTTCCTCGAGCAAGAGCTGGCTGTAGCCGATGATCGCATTGAGCGGAGTGCGCAATTCGTGGCTCATTCCGGCGACGAAGTCGGCCTTCGCGGTTCCGGCCTGGTTCGCGGCGGCGGTCAGGTTGCGCAGATTGTCGGAGGTCGACACCAAAGAGTTGAGCTCTCGGGTGAACTCCCTCTGTTCGTGGAACATCTTGGCGAAATAGAGCGACATCATCGCGAAATAGATGGCGACGCTGGCCATCGAGATCATTCCGATGACCTGGAAGTCGTGGAGGTTGACGACCGGAAGGGGGGTGCCGTCGAACGCTCGCGCAAGGAAGAAGGCGACATTGCCGAAGATCTGGACGAGCAGCACGTTGCGCACCCATCCCACCGGCGGCAAATAGAGGAAGGCGAGCAATGGGAAGATCAGGATCCAGGGCAGGAAGGGCGAGCTGACTCCGCCGAACGAATAGCAGGCCCACAGCACGCAGAAGATCAGGTTCTGGACCGAGAGGAAGGCGAGCAGCTGGTAGCGTCCGGTCGCCCGCAACGCGAACGGATAGGCCCAGAAGGCCAGGATCGAGAGAAAGAAGACCCCGGCGCGATAATCGCGCGATATGTTGGTGACGAACAAATAGAGCGGGATCGTGTTGCCCAATATCGGGCCGAACGCATGGCTCAGCATGAACATCCGGGCGCGGCGATGCGACTCGGTGTTGACCTGCATCTCCGGCGGAATGAAATAGTCGAGGAAGCCGCTCAGGCTGA
>JAQGLD010000045.1 GCA_028293055.1 Alphaproteobacteria bacterium | reverse complement strand
GGCATCACCCGCGATGGCACGATGGCCAATATGACCTTCGAGGACTGGAACGACGTGATGCGCGTCAACCTGGGCGGGTGTTTCAACATGGCCAAGGCGACGTTTCCCGGCATGGTTTCTCGTGGTTGGGGGCGGATCGTCAACATCGGGTCGATTAATGGACAGGCCGGGCAATATGGGCAGGTGAACTACGCCGCCGCCAAATCGGGCATCCACGGCTTTACCAAGGCGCTCGCCCAGGAAGGCGCGCGGTCCGGAGTCACGGTCAACGCGATCGCGCCCGGCTATATCGACACCGAGATGGTCGCAGCGGTTCCCGAGGATGTGCTCGCCAAGATCGTCGCGAAGATCCCGGTCGGCCGGCTCGGCAAGGCGGAGGAGATCGCGCGCGGAGTGCTCTTCCTGTGCGGCGAGGATGCCGGGTTCGTCACCGGCTCCACTTTGTCGATCAACGGCGGCCAGCATATGTACTGACGGCGCCGACAGGCCGTCATCCCGGCGAAAGCCGGGATCTCGTTGTCGCTTGGTCGAGGTGGATGCAAAAGGGAGATTCCAGCTTTCGCTGGAATGACGGGAGCAGATGGCGGGTCCGATCAAGCGATCGATGATGATCGCCGGCCATGCCACCTCGATCAGCCTCGAGCCGGTCTTCTGGCAGGGCCTGCGCGAGGCGGCCGAGGCCGAGGGCGTTCCGCTGAACGCATTGGTGGCGCGGATCGACGTGGAGCGGCTCGAGGGCTCCGGCGCGAACCTGGCCAGCGCGATCCGGGTGTGGTTGTACGAGCGTGCGAAAGCCTCCCTGCCGCGAAGCGGCGGGGAGGGGGACCATCCGTAAGGGTGGTGGAGGGGTAGAAGTCGTGGACCCCTGTGGTTCGCGCGCGAACCGCCGAACTTGCTGCCATACACCTCCACCACCTTGCAGGTGGTCCCCCCCGGTTGCGCCGCGGGGAGGACGAATCATCTTCCTAGCAGGACCCGCGCCTGGGTGGCGATCTGGGCGAGCATCGGCGCGGTGGTGATCGGCACATTGCGGGCGCGGTCGACGAGTCTGCGGAACTGCTCGATGCGCGGGCCCTGGGCGGCGGTCCACTGTTCGACCGCGTCCTGCGGCTCGCCTTTCTTGCGCTGGAGGAAATCGAGCCTGAGCTGCTCGAAATCGCGCGCAAGGCCGGCGGTAAGCAACCGTTCCCAATGGTCGCGTGCCGGGAAGCGGTGCGCCGCACCCTGCGCCCAATCGAGCCCGAGCACCTCGCCGAGGCGGGTATAGGCCTCGGTCAACGCAATTTCGTCGACTCCAAGCCGGCGGCCGAGCGCGGCGATGCCGATCGCGCCGTCCAGCTCGTAAAGCCTGACCAATCGGTCGGCGATTCCCGCCGGGGCGCCGCGTTCGATCAGCTGCTTGCGCCGTTCGGCCGATTCGGCTGCGACCTCCTTGCGGAGCAGCCGGTCGACCGCATCGTTGAGCTTGGCGAGGCCCGGCTCGAGCGTCTCGACGGTGTCGGAAAGCTTCGCCGTCGCAGGTGTGTTGCGCAATATGTCCGCGATATGGAGCTGGAGCGCCTTGGACGCTTCGTCGAACAACTCGAGGCGAAGCTGCTCGGGCACGTCGGCAGAATCGAGGTCGCGCCAGAACCCGTCCATTGCGAACAGCCGTTCCGCGGCGACGAAGGCCGAGGCCGCCTGGCCGAACGAGGCGCCCTCTTCTTCGGTGAGCGCGAACGGCGCGATGATTCCGAGCCGATTGACCAAGCGATTGGCGATCTTGGTCGCGACGATCTCGCGGCGCAGGCGGTGATCGAGGATCGCCTGGCGCTGCCGCTCCTGCATCTGCCTGGGGAAAGCGGCGAGCAGGTCCTCCTCGAGGGTCGGATCGTCGGGCAGCTTGCCGCGCTCGATCGCCGATTGCAGCGCCATCTTGGACGTCGAGAGAAGCACCGCGAGCTCGGGCCTGGTGAGTCCGCGATTTTCCTGCGCACGCCGCATCAATTCCTCGTTCGACTCGATCCCCTCGACCGCGCGGTTGAGCCGGCCGTCTTCCTCGAGCATCTCGATGACCCGGACCATCGGCGGAAGCTCGACCGCGCCGCCGCGCTGGGCGATCGACAGAGCCAGGGTCTGGAGGCGATTGTCCTCGAGCACGATCCGCGCGACCTCGTCGGTCATCTCGGCGAGCAAGAGGTTGCGCTCCTCGAATTCGAGGCGGCCCTCGACCATCTCCCGGTTGAGGGGGATCTTGATGTTGACCTCATTATCCGAGCAATCGACTCCGGCCGAATTGTCGATGAAGTCGGTATTGATCCGGCCGCCGGCCTCGGCGAATTCGATCCGCCCGGCCTGGGTGATGGCGAGGTTGGCGCCCTCACCGATCGCGGTCGCGCGGACATCCTCGCCGTTGATCCGGACCGGGTCGTTGGCGGGATCGCCGACCTCGCTATTATTCTCCGACCGCGCCTTGATGTAGGTGCCGATGCCGCCGAACCAGAGCAGTTCGACCTTCGCCTTCAGGATCGCGACGATGAGGGCGGCAGGCGAGACCGCTTCGTCGGTCAGGCCGAGCAGGGCGGCGATCTCCGGCGAGACCGGGATCGATTTCTGGCTGCGCGGGAAGACTCCGCCGCCCTTCGAGATCAGGCTCTTGTCATAATCGTCCCAGCTCGAGCGCGGCAGCGCGAACATGC
This sequence comes from Alphaproteobacteria bacterium, assembly GCA_028293055.1. Taxonomy (GTDB): domain Bacteria; phylum Pseudomonadota; class Alphaproteobacteria; order Sphingomonadales; family Sphingomonadaceae; genus Allosphingosinicella. The sequence continues at coordinate 8,041 of JAQGLD010000045.1, read as the reverse complement.
GGTTGCGCTCCTCCCAGCTTCGCGCCGGATCGGGATCGGGATCGATGAAGATGTGGCGATGGTCGAAGGCTGCGACGACCTTCAGCGCCTTCGACAGCAGCATTCCGTTGCCGAACACATCGCCCGACATGTCGCCGACTCCGGCGACCCGAATCGACTGGGTCTGGACGTCGACTCCGGTCTCGCGGAAGTGGCGCTGGACCGACACCCAGGCGCCGCGCGCGGTGATCCCCATCGCCTTGTGGTCGTAGCCGTAGCTGCCGCCCGAGGCGAAGGCGTCGCCAAGCCAGAAATTGCGTTCGATCGCGATTGCGTTGGCCACGTCGGAGAAGGTCGCGGTGCCCTTGTCGGCGGCGACGACGAAATAGGGATCGTCGCCATCCAGCACCCGGACATTCTCGGGATGCACCAACTTCGTGCCGACGATATTGTCGGTCACCGAGAGCAAGGAGCGGATGAAGATGCGGTAGGACTCCGTGCCTTCGGCAAGCCAGGCGTCGCGGTCCGTGGCGGGAGGAAGGTGCTTGGGATAGAAGCCGCCCTTGGCCCCGGTCGGGACGATGACCGCATTCTTGACCATCTGAGCCTTCATCAGCCCGAGTATCTCGGTGCGGAAATCGTCGCGCCGGTCAGACCAGCGAAGGCCGCCGCGGGCGATCGGACCGCCGCGCAGGTGGATGCCCTCCAGGCGCGGGCTGTAGACCCAGATCTCGCGCCACGGCAGCGGCTGGGGAAGGCCGGGGACCCGGGCGCTGTCCATCTTGAAGGCGAGCGCCTCGCGGGAGGCGGCCGAAAAGGCGTTCGTTCGCAGCGTCGCGGAGACGACTCCATGGATCAGGCGCAGGATGCGGTCGTCGTCGATGCCGGCGACTCCGGCGAGACCCTCGGAAATGGCCTCCTCGGCAGCGGCGATCGCCGCCTCTCGCCCCTCGGCAAGCGCGGGATCGTGGACTGCGTCGAACAGCCCGACCAGGCCGCGGGTCACGTCGGGCGCGCGGCGCAGCGCCTCGCTGACCGTCGCCAGGCCGTAGGACAGGCCGGTCTGGCGGAGATAGCGGAACCAGGCCCTGAGCAGGACGACGCTGCGCTGATCGAGCGCGGTGGAGACGATCAGCTGGTTGAAGGCGTCATTTTCGGCACGACCCTCCAGTACCGCGGCAACTGCCTGCTCGACGACCTCGGCTCGGACCATCACCGGCTCGGCGGCCGAGCCGTCGGCCATGGCGAGGACGAACTCGTGGATATTGCCCATGTCGTCGTCGAGCCGGGTCGGAGTCTCCTTGAGCACCTTGAAGCCGAAATATTCGAGCACCGGGACCACGTCGGACAGCGGCACGAGGCCGCCGAGCCGGTAGAGCTTCATGCGCAGCTGGCTGCTCTCTTCGGCATCCAGCCGGTAGAGCCGCACCGAGCGGGCGCGGTCGTCGGCGAGGCCGTGGAGGCGCACGATGTCGAGCGCGGCGTCGGCGGCACCGTAGCGCTCGCGATAGGCCGACGGGAAAGCCGGTGCGTAAGCGATGGCGAGCCGGGTCGCGCGATTGCCGCCGGTCAGCTCGGTGAGCTGGGCCTCGACGCTCGGATCCCAGCCGCGGACCATGTCGTCGATCTGCCGGTCGAGCGCCGATGCGTCGGGAGTCGGGCGGCTCGCCGCGATGGTGAAGGTGTAGCGGACCAGAGCGAGGTCTCCGTCGCCGAGCTCGACCGACCAGTTGGTCACCCGGCCGCCGGCGGCGCCGGCGATCATGTCGCTGATCGCGATCCGGCGACGGGTGGTGAGCTCGTCGCGCGGCAGCCAGACGAAGGCGAACAGATGGCCTTTGAGGATCGAGCGGGCGAGGATCAGGGTCGGCCTCGGCCGGTCGGCGAGCGACATCGCGGTCAGCACCAGCTCGCGGACGCATTCGATGTCGAGGTTGATCAGGAGATCGTGGGGCAGCGAGTTGAGTGCGTGGCGCAGCGCCTTGCCGCTATGCCCGCTCGCTCCGAATCCGAGATCCGCCTCGAGCTGGGCGAGGCGGCGGCGGAGCAGCGGCACGTCCTCGACTGGCGCCGACAAGGCCTGGCTGGTCCACAGGCCGATATGGACCCCGACCCCGTCGATGCCGTCCTTGCCGCGCACCGGAACCACGACGAGGTCGAGCGGCACCCGGCGGTGCACGGTGGATCGGCGATCGCCCTTGGCCATCAGCGGCTCTTCGCCGCCGCGCTCGAAATAGCGGATCGCGCCTTCGCAGCCGCCCTCGTCGGTCGGGTCGCCCGGAATCCGGAACAGGCCGAGGCGCCCACTCGATTCCTCGCCGGCCCGTTCGACCTCGAAGCCGAGCAGGGTCATCGCTCCGTCGGCGAACCAGTGGAGCAGTGCCCGCCCCTCCTCATCCTCGATCCGGTCTGCATCGGCGTGCATCTGGGCCCGCATCGCTTCCCAGTCGCCGACCGCGGCGCGGACATCCTGGAGCGTGCGCTGGAGATCGGCGAGCAGCTCGCGGCGGCCGCGTGCATCCTCGCGCGCCACTTCGAGATAGATCATCGACTCGCGCGTCTCGTCGCCCTCGCCGGCGGGACGCACCGCGGTGAGACGGTCGTTCTCGTCGCGCTCGACGCGGACCACCGGATGGAGCAGGCGACGAACGGTTAGACCGCGCGCGGCAAGGGTGTTCGCCACCGAATCGACCAGGAACGGCATGTCGTCATTGATGATCGCGATGCGCATGTGGCGCTGGCCGAGCGCTGCGCCGGTCGTTTCGAGCTTGACGCCCGGCTTGCCATGCGCCCGCGTGGCGGCGCAGTCGGCGAGGAATCGCGCGGCCTCGAGACGGTCCTGGTCGCTGAACCCCTCGAGCTCTCCGGGAAGCGCGCCCTCGACGAGTGCGAGGGCAAGTGCGTCGACGATGTGCACGTCGGCGGCGGGCTCCGCGACCATGCTTTCCGAGTTCATAAATTTTGGCTCCCGAAGGGGTGCGGCGGCTAAGGCGGCGCCGTCGGATTTGCTGGTCGCCCTATGCTCCGGCACGCCCGAGGGGGCAAGGCTGAGCCGCCTCGAAGTGCAAAAAACGAACCCATTCAACCCGAATGCGGGCGATGCCACACGCCGCCCAGAGTGGCGCGGACGAGGTCGTTCCGGCACCGGAAAGTCTTTGATTCAGCGTATTTTAGCTGGCCACCCTGTGGCCCAGGGGTGACACTGGTCGGCTAGCTGACGGTCGGCGTGCATTAACCATTGCTCGGGCGGCCGAAGCATGATTCATTTATGAACGGGAGGCGGGGGTCTGGTTAAGCGGTCGGTAACCGTTTGAGGCGCATGATCTCCCGAGTTTAGTAAAGGAATGGGGTGGGCTCATGGCGACCAACACCAAGCCGGCTGACGGCGCGCTGACGCTGATCGAAATGAAGGAGTTTGCCGGTTTCACTGCGGCGACGCAGCGTTACATCAGGCGATCGCTGGATATCGGGCTAGGCCGCCGCGACGCGATGCGCCGCTGGTCGCGCGATGCCGCAGAGGCTGCCAACATCCGCGCTCAGGAGCGAGTCTATCGCCGGCTCGACCATATCCGGACGATCGTTCCCGACGACAGCGGACTCGATGCGATGGAGCCATTGATGGGTCCGTTGACGACGATGACCGCATTTGACCTCGGCCAGGAACGCCTCCCCGATTTCGCCTCCTACAGGTTCCTTTACGAGCGCCTGATCGGCGCCGCGGTGCGGCCGTGGCTGCCGGGCGCCTTCTGCGCCGCGGCGGCGCTTCCGCACCTTCACCCGGAGCGCCGGAGGACCCTGCTTCAGTCGATCAGCGAAGCCGCGGCCACCGCCCCGGGCTGGTCGAATCGCGAGCCCGCTTTTTTCCCGGAATGGGTGGAAAAGGTGGATGTCACCGTCGCTGGGTGAGGGTTCTTCGATACGGGCCCTCGATAAGCTCGGCCCCTGCTCAGCATGAGCGGCGGGAAGATTCTGATTCAATAACCGCTTATCCTGAATAGGGTCAGCGCGGCGGCGAGGCCCAGTCGAGCATCCCGATCGTCACCCAGCCATAGAGATACTTGGCGTAGAACAGCCCGAAGACGATCGCCGAGACGATTGTCGCGCGCCATGCCGCCTTGCCGAAGCTGAACCGATGCGGTGCGCTCGGCGCGTGGCCGGGCGGGCAATCCACACCTTCCTCCTCCGGCGTGCGGACGCCGAACGGCAGGACGACGAACAGCGCCATCGTCCAGAACAGGATGTAGATGGCGAGAACCGATTGAAACTTCATGCTGGTAGCTAACTCGCTTGTATCCGCCCACTCCCGCTTTCCGCGGGAGAGGGATATAGCTGGTTCCTAAACCCGAGCGATCAGCACGTCGACGACTGGCTTCTTGCCGGTCCAGTCCGTCGCGCAGCGGCGGACGGCGAGGCGGATCGATTCGCGCAGCTTGTCCTCGCCGGTGCCGCCGGCCTTGGTCGCGGCGTCGGCGGCGGCCTGGCAGGCCTCGCCCAGAAACGCCTCGCGATCGAGCTCGACGGGTATCCCCTGGAGGCCAAGCTCGATCTTGCCGGCGAGCCGGTACTCGTCGTCGAGCGGCACCGCCACCGAGATCACCCCGCCAAAGGCGATCCGGCGGCGCTCGTTCATGGTGCTTCCGTCGGCGGGGATGATCACATCACCGTCGAGGATCAGCCGGCCGACCTTCTCCTCGCCGATCTTGACCGGCCCGTCGGGTGCGAGCCGGAGCACGTCGCCATTTTTCTGGACGATGCCCTTGGGCACTCCGCAGGACAGAGCGAACCGCTCATGCTCGGCCATGTGGCGCATCTCGCCATGGACCGGGACGATGATCTCGGGCCGGATCCATTTGTACATCGCGGCGAGCTCGGGGCGCCCGGGATGACCTGAGACATGGACGTCCGCCTGGCGATCGGTGATCATCCTGACTCCGCGCGCGGCCAGCTCGTTCTGGATTCGGCCGATCGCGATCTCGTTGCCGGGAATCTGCTTGGAGGAGAAGACGACGAGATCACCCTCCTCGATGCTCAATTTGTGCTGGCCGAAGGCGATCCGGGCGAGTCCGGCACGCTGCTCGCCCTGGCCGCCAGTCGCGATGATCATCACCTCGCGCCGCGGCAGCTTCATCGCGGTTTCGAAATCGATCGTCTCGGGAAAATCGGTGAGATAGCCGACGCTCTTCGAAACCTTGAGGATCCGGTCGAGCGAGCGGCCGGCGACTCAGACCTGGAGGCCGGTATCCTGGGCGACATGGCCGAGCGTCTTCACCCGGGCGGCGTTGGAGGCGAAGGTGGTGACCAGCACCCTGCCCTCGGCCTCGCCGATCACTCGGTCGAGCCCCTCGCGGACGGTGGCTTCGGACCCGGAAGCATGATCCTGGAAGACGTTGGTCGAATCGCACACCAAGGCGAGCACGCCCTCGTCGCCGATATGCATCAGCTCCTCGGGCGTGCTCGGATCGCCGAGCTGGGGCGAATCGTCGAGCTTCCAGTCGCCAGTGTGGAAGATCCGCCCGTAGGGCGTGTCGATCACCAGCGCATTGCCCTCGGGGATCGAATGGGCGAGCGCTACGTAGCGAAGCCCGAACGGCCCGAGCTGGAAGTCGCCGCCAAGCTCGATCAGCTTCAGCTTGACCTTGTCGAGCAGTCCCTCCTCCTCGAGCTTGCCGGCGATCAGCCCGGCCGTGAACGGAGTCGCGTAGAGCGGCACGCCGAGATCGGCGGCGAGATAGGGGATCGCTCCGATATGATCCTCGTGGCCGTGGGTGAGGACGATGCCGAGCAGATCCTTTCGATTCTGCTCGATAAAGGCGAGATCCGGAAGGACGAGGTCGATCCCCGGATAGGCCGGATCGGCAAAGGTCATGCCGAGATCGACCATGATCCACTTGCCCTGGCAGCCGTAGAGATTGACGTTCATCCCGATCTCGCCCGAGCCGCCAAGCGCGAGGAAAAGGAGTTCGTTTCCGGGTTTCATTATCGTGTTCCCATGAAAAAGCATCGTTCCCGCGCGAGCGGGAATCGCCGGCCGTGTTCGGGCGCCGCGGCCCGGAAGCCTGGTGCCGGCGGATTGAGCGCTACGTGGCCTTTTGGCTCCGCTCGTACAACAGGGCGAGCCCCTGAATCGTCAGATCGGGCTCGACCTCGTCGAACAGGGCGGTGTGCTGCTGGAACAGGGTCGCCAGCCCGCCGGTCGCGACCACCTTCACGGGACGACCAATCTCGGCCTTAATCCGCGCGGCAAGGCCCTCCATCATCGCGACATAGCCCCAATAGATGCCGATATGCATCTGGTCCTCGGTGGTCCGGCCGATCACCGATGACCCGGTCGGGGACTCGATCGCGATCCGCGGCAGCTTGGCCGCGGCGGTGACGAGCGCGTCGAGCGAGAGGTTGATTCCGGGGGCGATGATCCCGCCTTTATAGGCGCCGCGATAATCGACCACGTCGAAGGTGGTCGCGGTGCCGAAGTCTATGACGATCAGGTCGCCGGCATGGAGGCTGTGCGCCGCGATCACATTGAGCACCCGGTCGGCTCCGACCGAGGCCGGCTCCTCGACATCGAGATCGATTCCCCACCCCGCTTTGCCCTCGCCGGCGAGCAAGGGCTCGACCTTGAAATATTTGTTCGAAAGGACCTGGAGGTTGTGGAGCGCTCGCGGAACCACAGTGCCGATGATCACCTCGCTCACCGAGTCCCGCGGAAAGCCTTCGAGCGCGATCAGCTGGTGGAGCCAGACACCATATTCGTCGCCGGTGCGGCGCGGATCGGTCGCGATACGCCAGCGCGCGCGGATCGCCCCGTCCTCGAGCAAGGCGAAGACGACATTGGTGTTCCCGGCATCGATCGCGAGCAGCATTTCACGGATCCTGAATCAGGAACACATCGCCGGCGTGAATGACACGGCTAGAGCCATCCGCCAAGCGCAGCCTGAGCCCGCCGTTCTGGTCGAGCCCGTCGAACAGTCCATCGACGACCTCCCCATGTCCCGCGGCGGCAGAAAGCGCTGTCCCGGCCGGATGAGCGGCTGCCAGCCATTGCGCGCGGATCGGCGCCAGCCCCTCGCCTCGCCAGCGGGCGAGCCAACGGGCGAAAGCGTCGGCAAGCGCCTCTGCGAAGACACCGGGATCGGGGCTGGCCCCGGTCAAGGCGCGAAGACTGATGGCCGGGCGCGGCGTATCCGCGGGATGGTCGGCGAGGTTCACTCCGAAGCCGATGATCACGGCATTTTCGCTTCGCTCGAGCAGGATACCGGAGAGCTTGGCGCCGCCGACCAGCAGGTCGTTGGGCCATTTGATCGAGACGTCGGTGCCGGGCGCGAACACGGCGGCGACTTCCTGGAGGGCGACCGCAGCGACCAGCGCAAGCGTCGCCGCGGAGGGATCGCCCGGCCGCAGTCGCACCAGCGTGCTTGCATACAGATTGCCGGGCGGAGAGTGCCATTCGCGGCCCTGGCGCCCCCGTCCCCCAGTCTGGCGGTCCGCGCGCAGCCAATGGCCTTCCTCGGCGCCGGCGCGGGCGAGCGCGGCCAGATCGTCGTTGGTCGAGCCGGTTTCAGGGACGGTGCGGATCATGGGTTCAGAAGCGGTCCTTCGATACGCCGGTCTCGACAGGCTCGACGGCTACTCGGGATGAACGGGTAGATCAGGATCGAAACCCTTCACCGCTCATCCTGAGTTGGCACCGAGCTTGTCGAGGGCCCGTATCGAAGGACGCAGGAAATCAGAACAAAGCGCTCGCGGCATTCAAGGTCACGGGACCGAGGTACGGGATCACCAGATAGCCGAGCGGAGACACGAACAGAGCCGCCAGCGCGATCAGCGCCATCTGGGGCACATCGCGATCGCGGGCGAATGGCGCCGCCGGCTCGTCGAAATACATCGTCTTGACGATCTTGAGATAATAAAAGGCGCTGATCACCGAGGTGGCGATGCCGATCACCGCGAGCCAGGTCAGGTCCGCCTTCACCGCCGCGTCGAACACCAGGAATTTGGGCCAGAAGCCGAAGAAGGGCGGCACCCCGGCGAGGCTGTACATGAACATCGCCATCGCTCCCGCCAG
>JAQGLD010000386.1 GCA_028293055.1 Alphaproteobacteria bacterium | reverse complement strand
ACCTGATCATTTCCGGGGGCCTCAACGTCTATCCGGCGGAGGTCGAGGCCGTGATCGAGGCCGTGCAGGGCGTCGGCGAATGCGCGGTGATCGGGGTTCCCCACCCGGATTTCGGCGAAGCCGTGCTGGCCGCGGTGACGGCCAGGCCGGGGGCCCGGCTGGATGAGGCCGGTATCCTGCGGGCGCTCGTCGATCGGCTCGCAAGATACAAGCAACCCAAAAGGATCGTGATCGCGGACGAGCTTCCCCGCAACGCCATGGGGAAGATTCGGAAGAAGGACCTGCGGGAGGCTTTCGCGACAAGCTTCTCCTGACTTCGAGCGGCCGGCTGGCCGGACCGGAACCGCTGCCCTTCAGTCGGGGTTATCGAACAGCGCGGGCCCGGAAGCGGCCGGTCCTCTACCCCCTGAGAAATCGGAGCATGAAATGGCCGGAACGGCACTCGACGTAGGCGCGAGCGGAATCGTCGGCAGCGCGACTGCGGAGCTGCTCGTCGCGGAGGGGTGGACCGTCCATGGGCTCGCGCGCCGTCCGACCGCCCAGGCCGGCGTAGCTCCGATCGCCGCCGACCTGCTCGATGCGCCCGCCACGAGAGCGGCCCTCGCCGATCTTCGGCCGGATGCGGTGTTCATCACCACCTGGCTGCGCCAGGACAGCGAGGCCGAGAATATCAGGGTGAACTCGGCCATGGTCCGCAATCTGCTCGACGGCCTGCGCCCGGGGGGCGCCCAGCGCCACGTCGCACTGGTCACCGGGCTCAAACATTATCTCGGGCCCTTCGAGGCCTATGGCAAAGGAGCGCTGCCACAAACTCCGTTTCGCGAGGACCAGCCCCGTCTCGACATCGCCAATTTCTATTATGCACAAGAGGACGAGGTCTTCGCTGCCGCCGAGCGCGAGGGCTTCGGCTGGAGCGTGCATCGTCCCCACACCGTGATCGGCCGGGCGGTCGGCAATGCGATGAACATGGGGACGACGCTCGCCGTCCATGCGACGCTCTGTCGCGAGACCGGCCGCCCGTTCCGCTTCCCCGGATCTTCCGCGCAGTGGGCGGGACTGACCGACATGACCGACGCGCGGATCCTCGCCCGGCACCTGCTCTGGGCAGCGACCACTCCGTCGGCGCGCAACGAGGCGTTCAACATCGTCAATGGCGATGTCTTCCGCTGGAGCTGGATGTGGGGGCGGATCGCCAACTGGTTCGGGATCGAGCCGGCCCCGTTCGACGGCGAGGTTCGGCCGCTCGAAGCTCAGATGGCTGGCGATGCGCCGCTGTGGCGCGCGATCGCCGAGCGCGAAGGCCTGGCCGAGCCCGATCTGACCCGGCTCGCCTCCGCCTGGCACACCGATGCAGATCTCGGCCGCCCGATCGAGGTGGTCACCGACATGGGCAAGAGCCGCCAATTGGGCTTCACCGCCTATCAGGCGACCGACCGCGCCTTCTTCGACCTGTTCGAGCGGTTGCGCGCGGACCGGCTGATTCCCTGAAGCCTCCAGTTCAGGCCGCGTCCCAGAAGGCCAGGGTCGTCGGATTGATCGACGCTCCGGCGGCCGCGGCAAGCGACCGCACAGAATCGCGAAAACCATTCGCCTCGGAATCGCCGACGAGCAGCCGCAGGCTGCGGATGATCCGGGTGATGCGCAGGTGATTGTGGTCGTGGCTTCCCAGCCAGTGGTCGTTGGCTTCGTAGAAGGCCAGCATGCGCCCGGCCGCGGCTTCGAGGTTCCGGCGCGCCGGGTCCGAAGCGCGGATCGCGGCGATGTCGCCGCCGCTCAGCACCGGCGAGCCGGGCACGGCACGGCTCGGATCGGGCAGCGGGAACAGCCACTGGATGAAATCGTGGCGGCGTTCTAGCTCGGCGTCGGAATAAGCGAGAATGTCGGCGAGGGCGCGCCCCTGGGCGTCGACCGAGACACCGGCGAGGAAGTCGGAAAGGGCGCTCATGCGCTCCCCCTCACAGCACCTCGAACAGGCCGGCCGCGCCCATGCCGCCGCCGATGCACATCGTCGCCACGACCCATTGGACCCCGCGGCGCTTGCCCTCGATCAAGGCATGGCCGGTCATCCGCGCCCCCGACATTCCATACGGATGTCCGATCGAGATCGCGCCGCCGTCTACGTTGAGCTTGTCGTCCGGTATGCCGAGCTTGTCCTGGCAGTAGAGCACCTGGACCGCGAACGCCTCGTTCAGCTCCCACAGGCCGATATCGTCGACTCCAAGCCCGAAGCGCTTCAGCAATTTGGGAACTGCGAAGACCGGGCCGATGCCCATTTCGTCGGGCTCGGTGCCGGCGACCGCCATGCCGACATAGCGGCCAAGCGGGGTCAGGCCGCGCTCGGCGGCGAGGCCCGCCTCCATCAGCACGCAGGCCGAGGCGCCGTCGGAGAGCTGCGAAGCGTTGCCGGCGGTGATCACCGCGTCGGGACCCATCACCGGCTGGAGGCCGCGCAGGCCCTCGATCGTCGTCTCCGGCCGATTGCCCTCGTCCTTTGCGATCGTCACCTCTTTCTTGCTGGACTCTCCGGTCGCCTTGTCGGTGACCTTCATGGTCGCGGTGACCGGGATGATCTCGTCGTCGAACCGGCCGGCGGCCTGGGCGGCGGCGGTGCGCTGTTGGGAACGGAGCGAATATTCGTCCTGCCGCTCACGGCTCACCGAATAGCGTTTCGCGACGACCTCCGCGGTCTGCAGCATCGGCATGTAGATGTCCTTGTGCATCGCCACCAGTTCGGAATCGGCGCCGAGGCGCATCTCGGGCGTCTGCACGAGCGAGATCGATTCGACTCCGCCGGCGACGAGCACATCCATGCGGTCGACGATGATCTGCTTGGCTGCGGTGGCGATCGCCATCAGCCCCGAGGCGCATTGGCGGTCGATCGACATGCCGGCGGTGGTCACCGGAAGGCCGGCGCGCAAAGCGGCGGTGCGGCCGATCGTGTACTGCACGCCCTGCTGCAGCGCCGCGCCCATGAGGCAATCCTCGACTTCGGCAGGATCGACTCCGGAGCGCTCTACCGCTGCGCGGATCGCGTGCGCGGCGAGGGTCGGGGAAGGGGTTGCGTTGAACGCGCCGCGATAGGCGCGGCCGATCGGAGTGCGGGCGGTGGAGACGATCACGGCTTGGCGAGTCATTGCGATTCCTTCTGTCATTCGCTCCGCAACTCGGTCGCGGGACGGACGGGGTTACACGAAAATCAGTCCTATCCAGTCGGCGACGAGCGCCGGCTTTTGCTCGTCTTCGATTTCGACGCTGACATGGTGAAGAATTTCCCATTGGCCAGGGCGCTTCTCCTCCGCGCTGGCCATGACGAAACGACCGCGGACTCGCTTTCCCGCGCGGACCGGGGCGATGAAGCGCACCCTGTCGAACCCGTAATTGACCGCCATCCGAAATGTCTCGGGAACGAGCATCACCTCGGCTGCCATCCGGCTGAGCAGCGACAGGGTGAGGAAACCGTGCGCGATCGTCCCGCCGAACGGAGTCAGAGCGGCCGCGGCCGGATCGACATGGATGAACTGGCGATCCTCGGTTGTGTCCGCGAAGGCAAGGATGCGCGCCTGATCGACCAGGATCCAGTCCGAAACACCGATCTCGCTGCCGACGCGCGACCGAATTTCGTCGAGGCTGACGATGGGCATGGACGCGGTCTTGAGCGAGGTGCGCCCTGGACTCAAGCCCCGTATCGGCGACGCTACGGAATGCGCGGCCGTGCGGATGCTCAGCGAGTTGCCGGGCGAGGAGGAGCGCTCGAATCACCCGGTTTGCGAGCCACGCCGCCCGGGCTCGAGCAATAATAAGCGACACATTCGACGGCGAAGGCGTTATTCGGCGCCATGGACAGGATTTCCGAAGCCCGCGAGGCGCTGCGCGCCCTTCACCGTGCCCCCGAACCCCAGGTGCTGGCGCCGTTGCTGCAGTCGGCCGCGCTCGATCCCGGTGCCCGCCAGCGGGTCGAGCATCGCGCGCTGAACATGCTCGCCGAGCTTCGCCGCGCCCAGTCGTCGGGCTGGGTCAACCAGTTCCTCCAGGAATATAGGCTCAACACCTCGGAGGGAATCGCCCTCTTGTCGCTCGCCGAGGCCTTCTTGAGAGTCCCCGATCCGGAGACCGCGGACCAACTGATCGCCGACAAGCTCGGCAATGCCGATTGGCGGACTCACAAGGGCAAGTCGCATTCGACCCTGGTCAACTCGGCGACCTGGGGACTGGTCATCGGCCGTGCGCTGGTCAGCGAGAGCGAACAGGCGAGCAGCCTCAAGCGATTGATCGGCCGGCTCGGCGAACCCTTCGTCCGCCAGGCGGTCGGCGCCGCGATGCGGCTGATGGGCGAGATCTTCGTGATGGGCCGCAACATCTACGAAGCGATCAGGCGCATGGACAAGAGCGAGAATGCCGGCTTCACCGCCAGCTTCGACATGCTCGGCGAAGCGGCTCGGACCTATCCCGACGCCGAGCGCTATTTCAAATCCTACGAGGATGCCATCCGGTCGGTCGGGAAGGTCGCGAAGCGCGGCCATTCGATCTCGGTCAAATTGTCGGCGCTCCACCCGCGCTACGAAGTCGCCCAATATGACGCCTGCGTGCCGTCGCTGATCGGCCAGGTCGAGGCGCTGGCGACCCTGGCCAGGGATGTCGGAATTGGCTTCACCATCGACGCGGAGGAGAGCGAGCGGCTCGAAATGCATCTCGACATTGTCGAGGCGGTCGCCGGTCTGCCCTCGCTCAAGGGTTGGGACGGGCTCGGAATGGCGGTCCAGGCCTATGGTAAGAGGTGCCTGCCGGTGATCGGCTGGGCCGACGCCGTCGGCGCCGCCACCGGGCGGCGGATCTCGGTGCGGCTGGTCAAGGGCGCCTATTGGGACAGCGAGATCAAACGCACCCAGGAGCAGGGCCTCGAAGACTATCCCCTGTTCACCCGCAAGGCCTCGACCGATGTCTCCTATCTCGCCTGCGCGCGCGACATGCTGGCGGCGAAGAACATTTTCCCGGCCTTCGCCACCCACAATGCCCTGACCGTCGCCACCCTGCTAGAATGGGCCGGCGAGAGCCGCGACTTCGAGTTCCAGCGCCTGCACGGCATGGGCGACGGACTCTACGAGAATTTGGTTCGCGAGCAGGGCTATCACACCCGGATCTACGCACCGGTCGGCGGCCATCGCGACCTCCTCGCCTACCTCGTCCGCCGCCTGCTCGAGAATGGCGCCAATTCGAGCTTCGTCCACCAGCTTGCCGACCAGAGTCTCAGCGACTCGGACCTGCTCGCCGATCCGGTCAGGAAGATCGCAGCGGTCGGCGGCACCCGCCACCCCGGTATTCCGCTGCCCAGGGACCTGTACCAGCCGGTGCGCGGCAACAGCGCCGGGATCGACCTTGCCGACTGGCCGGAGCTGGAGCGGGTCGCGGGGGTGGTCGCGTCGTTCCCCCTCCCGCTTGCGGGAGGGGGCCAGGGGGTGGGCACGCCGCCCCCCAAACAGGACCACCTCCGGCCCCTTCCGCAAGCGGGAGGGGGGAAGTCCGGGGCAGAGACAAAAATCTCCCGCGCCCTCGCCGCCTTCCCGGCCTGGGCGGAGGAGAGCATCGAGTATCGCGCAGCCTGTCTCGACCGGCTCGCCGACCTGCTCGAGCAGGAGCGCGACGCGCTGATGCGGATCTGCGTCCAGGAAGCAAGGAAGACGATTCCGGATGCGCTCGCCGAAGTGCGCGAGGCCGCGGATTTCTGCCGTTACTACGCCGCCGAGGCGCGTCGCGGGCTGCAGCCGGTCGAGCTTCCCGGGCCCACCGGGGAGCGCAACGTGCTTCGTCTCGAGGGCCGGGGGGTGTGGATCTGCATCGCGCCCTGGAACTTCCCGCTCGCCATCTTCCTCGGCCAGGTCGCGGCCGCTCTGGTCGCCGGCAATGCAGTGGTCGCCAAGCCGGCGCCGCAAACCCCCGCCATCGCCGGCTACGCGGTCGGCCTCGCCCACAATGCCGGGATTCCCGAGGATGTGCTGGTGCTCGCCGAGGGCGGTCCCGAAATGGGCTCCGCTCTGGTTGAGGACGGCCGGATCGCCGGGATAGCCTTCACCGGCTCGACCGCGACCGCCAAGCGAATCGCGCGCTCCCTGCTCGAGGATGACGAACGCC
>JAQGLD010000300.1 GCA_028293055.1 Alphaproteobacteria bacterium | reverse complement strand
CCCGAATGGGTTGCAGGGTCCGGTTCGCCCTGCGCCCAGGCGGTGGAGAAAAGGATCCTGACACCCGTGCGGAACGACGAAAACGGCGCGAAGGCTGAGCCCTGATTTCGCCCTGCCAGTCGCCGCGCCGGCCAGGCTGGACCGGTGCCGCCAATCCGAACTAGGGTCGAAACCGACCAGGTTTGCACGCGTGATGGTGGCAGAGCGGGATGAGGCGGGAGGAGAGCGACCGGAGGCGTGGCAGCGCCACGACGCAGGGAGCTCGACGCTGCGCGTCGCCCGGTGTGCCGCCACCCCGAAGGCGCAACGGGAGATTTCGCGCATGGCCGCGTTGCTCGACTGGTCGATAGCGCCGCTATCGCCCGCACTCGCGCCTTGCCCTGCACGAAATCTCCCCTTGTCGCGCGTGCAAACCTGGTCGGTTCCGACCCTAGATGAGCTTCGCGGTCGCGGCGCGTGCGCGGAGGGCTGTCAGCCGGTCGTAGAGCTGAGCCGTCTGCGGATGGCGGTCGCTGTCGGTGGAGGCGTTTTTCGTCACGGCGAGGTTCAGCACGCCCTTCCAATCCCCCTTTGCGAGCAAGGTACGCATTTCAACCACGCCGTCGGGGACCTTGGATCCGAACCATCCCACACCGAGCTGGGCCCAGACCGGATCGTCCAGGCGCTCGTGAAGGTGGCGCAAGATCGACGCCTGGTCGAGCCCGCCGCCCGCTATGCGCTGACCGTAATGGAGGCTCTCTCCGAATATGGGCGTCGCGCGCCCCTGCGCCGGAGCGAGCACCTGTATTTCGCCTTCGTCGAACAGGCCGATAGACTTGTCGGCCCCGACGACGGTCCGGACCACGACGCCGATCTGGTCCTGCAGGCCCGGCGCCTGCTGGACCTGCGCGTCTTCAGGACTGGGATTCTTGGCTCCCATCAGCGCGACGTCCCATTGCGTGGAATAGGGAATGAACATCGTATCGCTGTGATCGGAGGTGAAATCGGGCTCGAGTCCGGTCGCATTGGGCTTGGCGGGCGTACGGCCCTGCTGAGCCTGAGCGTAGACCGTGTGCGTGACGTCGACTCCGCGATGAAGGACGAGATTGCCTTTCAGCCAGGCCGCGAAATAGGGCAGGATATAGTCGCGGATGACGAATCGCTTCGCGACCTTGTCCCAGTCCACGGCCTTGCCAAGATAGAGCCAGCACGTGCCGCCCGCGCCCGCCGTATATTTGGCCCACGGATGCGCGTAGTCGATCGCGTAGGTCGCCGTGCCAGCGAGCAGGTTGGCGGCGCGACGTTGTATCACTCCGGCTACTGCGCTCGTCCGCCGCGGCGCGGTTGTCGGCACGCTTCGCGGCCCAGGGCCTGCTGCCTTGGCTGCCATCAGGTCGGCCTCACCTTCGAGTGAAGCGGAATCGTTGAGCGCCCCGAATCCGCCAAGCTGCTTTGTGGCTCCGACCCGGCCCTGCTTCTGCTGCACGACATGCCAGGCCTCGTGGGGAAGATTCTGCTCCTCGCCTGGGCCGAGATGGATCTGGCTTCCCTGGGTAAAAGCCAGTGCCCCCATCCTAGCCGGCTGCGCAGAATTGCGGTGGACGACCACGTCGGAGAGCGAGAATCCGGACATCGCCTCCATCACCGTCTGCAATCCTTCGGGAAGGCAGCCGGTCGGTGAGGTCGCAGACGACGGTTCCTGGCGCATCGGCTCGGTTTCGCCGGCAGGCTGCCGCGCGGCGCGTGTCCCGCGGTCCTGGACTGCCGGCCGGTCCCGCCGTTCCGTCGACTTCCGACCGGCGGCGCTGGAGCGAGCGGGGACCAGACTTCGCATCGGATGCTCCCAGGCGGACGCACCGGCGCGCCCCAGTCATATCATTCTGTTCTCGGCCCGCTCGAAGGTAAAGCTATAAAGCGGCCCCCCTCGGGCAAGGACCGTTTCAGCTGCTGCCCGACAGTCCATAGCTGGCGAGAGCCGTGATAATGATCGCGAGCAGGATGTAGGCGATCTGCATGCCGCCCTGTGTCGACCCTTGCGTGTTCGACTGGGCCAGCAGGCCCATCTGCTGGTGCCCTTCTTTCTCATCCTTCATGTCCAGGAGCTGCGGTGCCTTGTTGCGGATCTTCCCGCCGTACAATCTGATCAGCTTCCGTCCCTCCACCCGGCCCTTCTTTTCGAAAGCTCCGGCCCAGTTCGCCCCCTTGTCCTGAAGATCGACGCCATCGGAATTGCGCACCTTGATCGTCTGGATGTTGCGAAGCACCTCGCCCGCTTCGTTCACGGTGATCCGGACATTCACGTCCGCGAACACCTTGTCGAGCGCCGACTTCACGACTTGCCTGATCGTCGTATCGGCCATTGGGCCGCGCGCGTCGTACTGATCCTGCAACGCGCCTTCGAGGACCGGCGCGAGGGCATCGTGCCCCGCCTGGAAATCGAGCTCGGCTTCGGCCGCCGCCTTGTTCATGCTGGCGAGGGCCTGCTTGTCCTTCTCTGATAGCTCCGTCGCCTTCGAGAATTCGGGGATAAGCGGGGGGTCGTAGAGGATTTCCGCGACATAGGGACGAGTGCCCCATCCGCTGTGATTCTTCTTT
Organism: Alphaproteobacteria bacterium; assembly: GCA_028293055.1. Lineage (GTDB taxonomy): Bacteria > Pseudomonadota > Alphaproteobacteria > Sphingomonadales > Sphingomonadaceae > Allosphingosinicella. The sequence continues at coordinate 3,522 of JAQGLD010000300.1, read as the reverse complement.
CCGATATGCCCGATCGATCCGGAACTGGTGACGTCGAGCCACGCCACCTCTGCCTCTTTAGCGTTCCGAACCACGAAGTCGGGGCGGGTGGCACCGGCGGTGACCTGGTCGTACACGGTCAGTGGCTTGAACGATTTCGATCGCATGATGCCTGTCGCGATCGTCTCGATGGCGTAGCCGAAGCGCGCGTAGAAGAATTCGGGCAGGCTGCCTTTCTGGGTCATGAAATCGAACGACGCAGCCCAGTTGCCGATATGGGCATTCTTGGCCAGCGAGACATTGTTCTTCGATGTCATCGCCGGGTCCGACATGATCGTCCTGCGCGCGGTGTCGACCGCCAGGTCCAGGGCATCGGCGACCGCGATGACCTGCTTGCTCTCATCTCCCATGAGCTTGTTATGGTCGAGCGCCACGCGGCGTTGAGCGACCTGTCGCGCCCCGGCGGACGGCGCCTCGCGAAGCGGTCGCTCCCCGACTGGTCTCGACCCGAGTGCTGCCTCGCCCATGCGATCGGCCTCGCGCTCCAGCCCGGCGTCATCGTTGATCGCAGTCTCGCCTTTCATCTGCAGCGTCGGCTTTACCCGCCCCTGCTTCTGCTGGACCACGTGCCAGGCCTCATGCGGCAGATGCCGCTCCTGGCCGGAGGCGAGATGGATATGGTCGCCCTTGGTGAATGCGACGGCGCCGAGCCTGGCGGGCTCCGCGGAATTGCGGTGGACGACGACGTCCGCGAGCGAGAAGCCGGACATCGCTTCCATCACCGACTGCAGCGGCGCGGGGAGCCGGTCGGTGCCGCGCCCAACCCGCCGCGGTTCGCCCGATGCGGCCATGTCGCGGCTGGCCCCGCCATAGGAAGTACGGGCTGAGGTCTGCGGTCCGCGGGCGCCGATCTTCGCTCGTGTTGGTCGCTCGCGTGCCTTTCGCGTGCCGATACCAGATGGACGGGACAGTAGACTGTGCATCCCTTGCTCCTGACCAAGCACCGCCCAGCGGAACTCGAAAACTTCCGTGTTCCTCAAATGCAGGTAGGCAGAACGCTCATCCTGCGATCGCAACCACTGCTAAATGCAGTCGAAGACGGCACCCTTCATAGCTGTTTTTACATTTGCGGTGAACAACTGGTCCTGCTGCGCGTCGATTTGATCGCCATAATTTTCGCCGAGCAGGTCCAAGACTTTTTGCGCAAGCGCAAGCTTCTGGAAACCGGTATTTGTCTTATCGATCTGGGTCGTCTGGTTGTCGAATGCCAGCTCGCGAGCGGCCACCCGGCCGAGGGCAGTCAACAGGCCCTGCGCGCCAGCCAGGTCCTGGTCCGGCGCATTGGCGTCCTGGGTGGCGAGAGGGAGCTTGACCACATCCACTTTGCCGCCCTGGACTTGCTCGCCTTGGCCGACATTACGCTGGCCGCCATTATAAGTGTTCCAGGATGTGGCCGCCGCCATGAAGGCGGGGGAGGGGATGCCGGGGCTCACCAACTCGATGTCGGCGGGGTTCTTGACTGCTTGGCCCTCGGCGGGCTTCTCCAGCCCCCAGGCGATTGAGCCCAGATAGGTGTCCTTCAACCTCCCATCGCCCACCAGTGCGGTGACCTCGAAGCTCTGCTTCCACTTCTGTCCGGCGAAATCGAGCGCCGCTTGCGGTTTGTCGAACAGCGACGCGGGAACGTTGGGCAGGCCGGATGTCCAATGGTGGCCGAGCCCGACATTGCCGCCCGTGTCGTGCAGCGCCGTCGAATAAGTGGGCTGCTGGTCGACTTTCGAATTTTCCGAAGCGTAAAAGGGATTGGTGTTGGTGACGTCGTCGCCTGACCTGTCAAACTTGTCTATACCGCGGCCCACATCGCCGGCAGTGAGCTTGTAGGCGGCCTTGGCCGGAGAGTTCGCCGGCGTGCTGGAAACGGTCGGCTGAGCATCGTCGACGGCCGCGGTCTTGAGCGTCTTCACCGTCTGAACCAGGCCGATCATCTTGCTCCCGGCCTTCACCATCGCGCTCGGCGCGAAATAGATTTTGATATTCCCCCCGAAGGCGCCGTGCGGGTCGGTCCCAGGCCCCTGCGTCCAAGCGTCATAGGGCGCGGCAGTGAATTCTCCACCCAGCGTCTTTACGGCGGCGCGCTGGACTATTCCGGCTGACATGGCTGCCGATCGGCGGGGGCCAGATCGTAAGGCGTGCGTTGATGCGTCAGGCAGCTCGGCGCTGCGCTGGCCCATGCTGTCCGCCTCGCGTTCCAGGCCCGCGTCGTCGTTGAGCGGTATTCCGCCCCTCATCGAGGGCCCGGGCTGCACTCTGCCCTGCTTTTGCTGGACGACGTGCCAGGCCTCGTGCGGAAGATGCCGATCCTGGCCTGGTCCGAGGTGGATCTGGCTGCCTCTGGTAAAGGCGTAGGCGCCAAGGCGGGCTGGCTCTGCCGAGTTGCGATGAACGAGTACGTCGGCGAGCGAGAAGCCGGACATCGCCTCCATCACCGATTGCAAACGCTCGGGAAGCCCCCCGGGCGCGTGGGCCATTCTGGGCTCTGCGCTCGACGCCGCCATCTCGCGACCGGGGCCAACCTCTGAAAAACGAGCCGCTGCCGGGCTGGAGCGAAGGCCGGCGGTAGCGGGCCGCGACTGCCGGCTTGCCTTTCGGTCGGCTCTTTCAGATCGAGGGGGAAGGAAGCTGTGCATCCCATGCTCCTTGTCGAGTCCACCGGCGCATCCGTCCGACGCATAGTGTTCAGCAAATCGGCACAGGTAAAGTGCAAAGCGCCATCCGGGAATCCGGCCGCAGGCGTGAAATCGTCCCGAGGAGCGCGTGCGCTGCCGAACCGGGAAGTCGGGTCCCGATGGGCCGACGGTGCGTCTCCGGCGTCCCAAATCGGCACGGGCGCGCGTGGCCGCCGCTTTTTGGGTGGCACCTTTCAAGCCATCCGATCATGATGGGACGGGGGCGCTTCAGCAGAGCGTCCAGGAAGGCCGCCGTGGACTACATTCTCACCACGTCGCCCTGGCGCGAGATGTTCTGGATCGCCCTGGGTGCCGTCGCCTTGGCCCTGCTCGCCGTCGCGGTCTGGCTCGGCCGAGATGCGCTGCGCCCCCGCCGCGCCTTCCGCCTAGGCGGGGCGGGCGCTCCCGTCGCCCCGCCACTGCCGGTGGCGCCCGATCGGGCGGATGCGCTTGAGGAAATCGATGGCATCGGCGCCCGCGCCGCGCAGGTCCTGCGCGAGCACGGCATCTTCACCTACGACCAGCTCGCCGGGCTGAGACCAGCTCAGCTGCGCTTCATTCTCTTGCGCTACGAGGAATACCGTTTTTGCGAACCCGCGACCTGGCCGTTCCAGGCGCAATTGCTCGCGGCGCGGCGCTGGTCCGATTTCCGCCGTTTGACCTCGATGCTCGATCGCGGCGTGGTGCGCCTGCGCGACGTGCCCGAGGTCGGCGAATGCCACATTCATGTCCTCGAGGAAGGCGGGATCCACACCGTCGCCGACCTGCAGCGGAGCACTCCGGAGCAGGTCGCCATGCTGTTCCCGAGCCGCGAACG
>JAQGLD010000291.1 GCA_028293055.1 Alphaproteobacteria bacterium | reverse complement strand
TGATCGGCGCCGTCGCGACCACTGGAAGCAGCTTGAGCAGCGACGCAGCGAGGGTCGATCCGGCCGGCACCCACTGGCGGCGAAACCCCCACCAGGCGACGGTCCCTTCCGAGGAGGCGATCCGGCTCATCGGGGGGTAGCCCGCGGTGAGTGAAGGGATGGATCTCTTATCCCCTCCCCACAAGGGGGAGGGGGTATGAATGAGCACAAGGAGATCGTCCCCCTCACTGCCCCGCCCCCTGCAACGCGGCTGCCGTCGCCGGGGTCAGCGGCAAATCGGCGAGCGGCTGGTAGGCCTGGAGGACGACGGCATAATCGAGGCTGGCAGGATCGGCGATCGGAAGCGCGATCGCGCGCTCGCCCTGGACCGCGACCACCCGGGCGACCGGAATGTCCGGCGGGTAGATTCCGCCGACCCCGGAAGTCACCAATATGTCGCCGCGCCGGAAAGGATTGCGGCCGACCTCCAGCGTCTTCAGTTCGATCCCGCCGTCGCCGCGGCCGGTGGCGATCGCCGGAGTGCCGTCGCGGACCAGGCGGACCGGGACATTGCTGGCCCCGTCGGTCAGCAGGAGGATCCGGCTCGCCCAGCGGCCGGTCTCGATCACCCGTCCCACCAGTCCGTCGGCCGAGCGCACCGGCAGACCGGGGCGCACTCCGGAGCTGCCGCCGATCGACATTGTGGCGAGGCGATGGACGGTGTCGAACGACGAGCCGACGATCCGTCCGATCGCGACCTCGTTCGAGGCGGATCGCGTGATTCCGAGCAAGGCTTTCAGCCGCTGGTTGTCATGCTCGATCGCCTCGGCCTCGATCAGCTTGCGGCGCGAGGCGGCCAGCTCGCGCTTCAGGCCTGCATTCTCCGAGCCCGCCATGAAGTAATTGCCGATCGTGTCGCCGATGCCGCCGAAGAAGCGTACCACGTTCCGCCCGCCGCTGGCGACCGGAGTGGTGACGTCGAGCGCAGCCCCCTTCAAGGCGTTGAACCCTGCGGGGTCGACGATGGCCACGAGCAGAAGCAGGGCGGCGAAGATGATCCCGGCAACGGCGACGACATAGCCGAGGAACAGTCCATATTGCGCCTTGCGGGAAAAGCCCGGGCGCCGGGTTTTTGGCGGCGCCATTTCGACTCCCCCGACGCTAGGCGGTTTGCAGCACGCCCCGGAATTGCTCTTCCTCGAGCGCCCGGCCGGTGCCAATCGCAACGCAGGTCAAGGGATCGTCCGCGACGGTGACCGGAAGGCCGGTCTCGTCGCGAAGCACTTCGTCGAGCCCCTGGAGCAGTGCGCCGCCGCCGGTGAGGACGATGCCCTGGTCGACGATGTCGGCGGCAAGCTCCGGCGCGGTATTCTCGAGCGCGATTCGGACGCCCTCGACGATCGTCCCGACCGGCTCCGAAAGCGCTTCGGCGATCTGCTTCTGGTTGATCGTGATTTCCTTGGGCACGCCGTTGACCAGGTCGCGGCCCTTGATGTGGACGGTGAGCCCGTCGCCGTCGGCCGGCGGCTTGGCGATCCCGACCTGCTTCTTGATCCGCTCGGCGGTTGCTTCGCCGATCAGCAGATTGTGGTTGCGGCGGACATAGGAGGAAATCGCCTCGTCCATCTTGTCGCCGCCGACCCGGACCGAGGTCGTATAAGCGAGGCCGCGCAGCGAGAGCACCGCGACTTCGGTCGTGCCGCCGCCGATATCGACGACCATCGATCCGATCGGCTCGGTCACCGGCATGTCGGCGCCGATCGCTGCCGCCATCGGCTCCTCGATCAGCCAGACCTGGCTTGCGCCGGCATTGGAGGCGGCGTCGCGGATCGCGCGGCGTTCGACCGAGGTCGATCCCGAGGGAACGCAGATCACGATCTCCGGCCCGCGCGGGAAGCGGCGCTTGCCATGGACCTTCTGGATGAAATGCTTGATCATCTGCTCGGCGACATCGATGTCGGCGATGACCCCGTCGCGAAGCGGACGGATCGCCTCGATCTGGTCGGGGGTCTTGCCCATCATCAGCTTGGCGTCGTCGCCGACCGCCTTGACCCTTTTGACACCGTTGAGCGTCTCGATCGCGACCACCGAGGGCTCGTTCAGAACGACGCCGCGGCCGCGCACATAGACTACGGTGTTGGCGGTGCCGAGATCGATCGCCATGTCGTGGGACGGCAGCTTGAAGAAACGCATCAAGTTCATGGTAACAAGGTCTCGCTTTCCCTGGATCGCGCGGCCGAATACTTCGGTCCCCGCCCGCTGCCGTGATATAGGGTTAACCCGCCTCCTGCGCCACCGTGACGTAGAGAGGGACGTAACGGCGCTCGCGGGATGGCGACGCTTGGGCTAGACTCCTCTTATATGTCAATACGCCGTCTCCCTGAACATCTCGTCAACAGAATCGCCGCCGGTGAGGTCGTCGAGCGCCCCGCAGCCGCTCTCAAGGAGCTGGTCGAGAATGCGATCGACGCTGGGGCGACCCGAATCTCGGTCTCGCTCCTCGGCGGCGGCACCGTGCGGATCGAGGTGGTCGACAATGGCAGCGGCATGGAACCGGCCGAAATGGCACTCGCTCTGGAGCGTCACGCCACTTCGAAGTTGCCCGACGACGAGATCGAACGCGTTGAAACGCTTGGATTTCGCGGCGAAGCGCTGCCCTCGATCGCAAGCGTCGCGCGGCTGACGGTCGAAAGCCGGGTGCGCCCTTCGGCAGGCTCGGGACAGGCGGCGCCCGATGGCTGGTCGCGAATCGTCGACAATGGCCGTTTGGTGGGGGAGGGGCCGGCAGCGCTCCCGCCCGGCACCCGCATCCTCGTCGAAAATCTGTTCGCCCGCGTGCCAGCGCGCCGCAAGTTCCTGCGCTCCGACCGGTCCGAGTTTGCGGCCTGCGTCGATGTCGTGCGCCGGCTGGCGATGGCGCGGCCGGACATCGGCTTCACCCTCGAGCATGAGGGCCGCCGCAACCTCTCGGTCCAGCCCGGCGAGGACCGCCCCGCCCGCGTCGCCGCCTTGACCGACCGCGGCCTCGCCGAGGCGAGCATCGCGATCGATTACAGCCGCGGCAATGCCCGATTGGGCGGGGTCGCCGGCCTTCCGACCTTCAATCGCGGCATCGCCGACCATCAATTCCTGTTCGTCAACGGCCGGCCGGTGAAGGACAGGCTGCTGATTGGGGCGGTCCGCGCCGCCTATCAGGACCTCCTCGCCCGCGATCGCCATCCGATCGTCGCCTTGTTCGTCGACCTTCCCGGGGACGAGGTCGACGTCAATGTCCACCCCGCCAAGACCGAAGTGCGATTCCGCGACCCGGCGCTGATCCGCGGACTGATTGTCGGCGGCCTCCGCCACGCCCTCGACAGCGCCGGCCACCGCAGCGCCCAGCCGGTGGCCTCGGGCGCGATGAACGCGTGGCAAGTGGAGGGCGCCGGCATGCCCCCGGCCCCTTCAGGATTGGGCGGCACTTCGGATCATCCCGGGGGGATGATCCAGCCGCCCAATGGGATGGGGGCGGGGGAGTGGGGCGAGAGCCACGCGGCCTCGCTCTTCTTCAACCCCAACACCCCCTACGAGCCCCGCAACCAAGTCGCCGAATCCCGCCCCGGCTTCTACGCCCCACCTTTGGCGAGGGCCGAACCGGCCTACGCCCCGCCTCCGGAGCACAAGGCCTTCCCTTTGGGCGTCGCCCGCGGCCAGGTCGCCGCCACTTACATCGTCGCCGAGGCCGAGGACGGCCTCGTCCTCGTCGACCAGCACGCCGCCCACGAGCGTCTCGTACTCGAGCGGATGCGCCGCGCGATGGCCCATGGCGGTGTCGCTCGCCAGGCCCTGCTCCTCCCCGAAGTGGTCGAGTTGGACGAGCCCGCGGCCGACCGGCTCGAGGCCCGGATCGAGGAGCTCGCCGAAATGGGCCTCGAGCTCGAACGCTTCGGCCCGCGCGCCATCCTGGTCCGGGCCACTCCGGCCCTGCTCGGCCATGGCGATGTCAAAGGCCTGGTCACCGACCTCGCCGACGAGCTCGCCGCCTTCGACGAGGCGCTGTCGCTGAAGGAGAAGCTCGACCATGTCGCTGCCACTATGGCCTGCCATGGCTCGGTCCGCGCCGGTCGGATCCTCTCGGTGGCGGAGATGAATGCGCTGCTGCGCGAGATGGAGGTGACGCCGCATAGCGGCCAGTGCAACCACGGCCGGCCGACCTGGGTGAAGCTGGCGCATGGCGATATCGAGAAATTGTTCGGGCGGAAGTGACAGCTCGGTCTCCGCTTGGAGCGAAGGCGATGCGGCGGGACATCAGGGCCGCAAATTCAGCCCGGAGCACCTACTTCCGAGATATCCGCCTTAGCGATGGCGCCGCAGCAGGTCGCGCAGGCGTAGTGCGGTCAGCACACTGCCCAGTCCAAGCAGGATGAGCGTCTGGGGCGACAGGAGCAGGCCGGGATCGACTCGTGCGATCAGCGCCCCCAGGACCAGAACAGCAAGGCTCCCGCTCGCCGCGGCCGCGCTCTGCAGTCGCGATGGACTGCCCGATGCCGCGATATTGGCCAACCCCGTGGTGACGAGCAGGAAACCCGCCGAGAGGAACCAGATTCCGCCATTCGTCGGAGCGACGAAGGCGCCCCTGCCGACCGCGAGATGGACCAGCCCGATGATGACCACCAGGGTCCCGGCGCACCTGTCGATGGTAGCGATCGCGAATTTTGGGGACACGATATCCGACTCCCCCGGAGGCTTCACCCCGCATTGCGCGGTTTGACCGGCCCGACGCGAGACTGTGCTCCAGCGAGCGAGCGATCGCAAGTCGTCCGCGCGTTAATTCGGGGACACTATACTAATTGCGCCCCTCCCATTTTCATGGAAGGTAGAGGCATGGCCCGGCTTGCGAGGATCGTGATTCCCGGCGTTGCGCACCATGTGACGCAGCGTGGCAATCGTCGTCAGGACGTGTTCTTCTCCGATCAGGATTATGCCGCCTATCGCAAGCTGATCGGCGAGGCTTGCGCGCGATTCGAAGTGCGCTGCCTGGCCTGGTGCCTGATGCCCAACCACGTGCACCTGATCCTCGTACCACCCGCGGAGGACGGCCTGCGCGCTGCTCTGGCCGAGGCGCATCGGCGCTATTCGCGGGGGATCAACGCGGCGATGGGCTGGACCGGCTACCTCTTCCAGGGCCGTTTCGCCTCCTACCCGATGGACGACGCCCATATGATGACTGCAATCCGCTATGTGGAACTCAATCCGGTCCGGGCGAAGCTGGTCGCGCAGGCCGAGGACTGGCCCTGGTCCTCGGCCGGGGCCCATGTCGCCGGCCGTCCCGACGGGCTCACCGACCTGGACGCGCTCGCCGGCGTGCATCGCAACTGGCGCGCGATGTTGCGACATGGCCTCGAAGCGAGCGACCTCCCGGCCGAAGCCGAGGCGGCGATCGAAGCGCACCAGCGGACCGGTCGTCCGCTGGGCAGTGGCGCGTTCGTCGAGAGGCTTGAGCGGATGACCGGACGCACGCTCCAGCCGCAGAACGCGGGCGCAAGGTGCGGCCGCGATTGGTTAATTAGTATAGTGTCCCCGAATTAAGCCGCTCTCCCCCGCATGCATCCGCTCGACAAT
>JAQGLD010000282.1 GCA_028293055.1 Alphaproteobacteria bacterium | reverse complement strand
CCTTCACATGGAGGAAGAGGTGGACCTTGCGCTGGAGCAGCTCGCCGAGCTGGAGCCGCGCCGCCTCGCCGATGGCGCGAATGCGGGCGCCGCCCTTGCCGAGCACGATCGCGCGCTGGCTGTCGCGCGCGACGAGGATCTGCTGGTGGATCACCGCCGATCCGTCCTTGCGCTCCTCGAACTTCTCGGTCTCGATCGCGCTGTCATAGGGCAATTCGGCGTGGAGCTGGAGGTAGAGCTGCTCGCGCGTAACCTCCGCCGCGAGCATCCTGTCGGTCGCGTCGGAGACCTGTTCCTCGGGAAAATGCCAAGGCCCTTCGGGCACCCGCGCCGCCAGCGCCGCCTTGAGGTCGCCGACTCCGTCGCCGGTCGTCGCCGAGACCATGTAGATCTCCTCGAACTCGATCCGCTCGTTGAGCCTGGTCGCGAGCCCGAGCAGCACCTCCTTGCGGACCAGGTCCACCTTGTTGAGGACGAGGATCTTGGGCTCGCGGCGTTCCGCGACGCGGTCGAGCATCGGTTCGATCCGCCGCGACAGGCCGGTCTCGGCGTCGATCACCAGGGCGACCAAATCGGCCTCGGTCGCCCCGCCCCAGGCGGCGGCGACCATCGCCCGATCGAGCCGCCGCTTGGGCTCGAAGATTCCGGGGGTGTCGACGAGCAGCAGCTGCGCCTCGCCATGGATTGCGATTCCCATCAGCCGGGTGCGCGTCGTCTGGGCCTTGGGGCTGACGATCGCCACCTTCTGGCCGACCAGCGCATTGACCAAAGTCGACTTGCCCGCATTGGGCGCTCCGACGACCGCGACGAGGCCGCAATGCTGGGTCATGTGAAGCACCTCGGCGCGCCCCTCCCCCTCGATGGGGGAGGTTGGGTGGGGGTGGAGTCAATCGAAGGGTGCAGAGCGGGGCTCGGAGTCCACCCCCACCTTGCCTCCCCCATCAAGGGGGAGGGATTATCCGTGCACGTTCCCATCTTCATTCCAGTTGCTCCAACAGCTTGGAGGCCGCGTCGGTTTCGGCGTCCTGCTTGGAGCTGCCTTCGGCCGAGGCCGTACCCACCCCCTTGATCTCGACCTCGACGATGAAGGTCGGAGCGTGGTGCGGACCGGAGCGGCCGGCGAGGCGATATTCGGGCGGTCGCCTGTCGTGCGCGGCGGCCCATTCCTGGAGCGCGCTCTTGGGATGCTTGGGCGCCTTGTCGCGGGTGCTGACCCGCTCGCCCCAGACCCGGCGAACGAACCGAGCCGCCTCCTCATAGCCGGCTTCGAGGTAGAGGCTTCCGATCAGCGCCTCGACCACATCGCCGACGACATTCTCGCTGTCCGCGGCGCCGTCGTCGCGTGCCTGCTTGCCGAGGCGGATCTGACCGCCGACGCCGATCTCCCGGCCGACTTCGGCGCAGGTCTCGCGCGCGACGAGGGCGTTGAGCCGCCGCGACAGCTTGCCCTCGGGCTCGTCGGGGAAGAGCTCGAACAGCCAGTCGGCGATTGCGAGGCCGAGCACTCGGTCGCCGAGGAATTCGAGCCGTTCATAATGATCGTCGCCGTGGCTCGAATGAGTGAGCGCGCGATCGAACAAGGCGGCATCGCGCGGCGCTCGGCCGAGCGTCGCCTCGAGCCAGGCGGCCCTGCGGTCCATCAATAGGTCCCCCCGATGCGGCTCCAGCGTGCGGCGCTGGCCCAGGTCCAGGGCTTCGTCCAGGCCGAATTGCCGTCGGTCGAAAAGAAGGTGACTTCGGCACGGCCGATGAGATTGTCGTCGGGGAGGAAGCCGACTCCGCCGACCGAGAGCGGGAAGCGGCTGTCCTCGCTGTCGTCGCGATTGTCGCCCATCATGAAATAATGGCCGGCCGGGACGACATAGATCGACGTGTCGTCGCCCTCGCCATTGGGTATCTGGTCGAGCACTTCGTAGGAACGGCCGCCGGGGAGGATCTCGCGATATCGGGCGTAGCGGCAATAAGCCCGGCCCCGGTCGATCACCAGCGGCAGCTCCCCTTCGGGATGGACATAACGGCACGGGCTGTTGGCCGAGCGCGGCATCAGATAATCCGCGATGCGCAGCTTTGGCACCGGCCGCCCGTTGAGGATCAGCCGGCCGCCCTGGACCTGGATCCGGTCGCCGGGAAGGCCGATCAGCCTCTTCACATAATCCTGGTCGCTGCCCGGATAGCGGAACACGACAACGTCGCCGCGCTCGGGCGGCCGCGCGAACCAGCGCCCGTGGAAATGGCCGAGGCCGAAGGGAAGCGAGTAGCGCGATATTCCATAGGGCCATTTGGCGACGAACAGATAATCCCCGATCATCATCCGCGGCAGCATCGATCCCGACGGGATCATGAACGGAGCGAAGACGAAGGTCCGGAAAATGACCGCGACCAGGAAGATGAGCAGCAGGAATCGGGTCGTATCCGCGACTCCGCCTTTTTTCATCCTGCCCGTGGTTGCGGTGACGCTTGCCATCGCGGCGGCTTTCGCTTGGGGCAGGCGCGCGGTCAAGCACCGACGTCCCGCCTACCCATCGCCGCTTCGCCTGCCTATAGCCCCAGCGGCAAAGGAGAATCTCCATGGCTGATGCCTGGACCATTGTGGAAACCGCGCAGGCGCGTTCGCTCGGTACCCTGTTCGAGGCCGAGCAAGACCGGCTCGAGCAGCTCTGCGTCGAGGAATCGGGGATAAGGTTCGATTTCTCCAAGACCCATCTCGACCAGAAGCTGGTCGCTTCGTTCGCGGCGCTTGCCGAGGCACAGGATCTCGCCGGCGCCCGCGAAGCCCTGTTCGCTGGAAAGATCGTCAACCCGACCGAAGGCCGCGCCGCCGAGCATAGCGCCGAGCGCGGCCAGGGCGCTCCCGACAGCGTCGCCCGTGCCCAGGGCTTCCATGCGCGGATGCGGGCGCTGATCGACGCGATCGAGGCCGAAGCGTTCGGTCCGATCCGACACATCCTCCATATCGGCATCGGCGGATCGGCGCTCGGCCCCGATTTCCTGATCGACGCGCTCGGCCGCGATTCGGGCCGATACGAGAGCGCGATCGTCTCCAATGTCGACGGCGCGGCGCTGGAGGAAGCAGTCGCCGGTTTCGACCCCCACACCACCCTGGTCGCGATCGCCTCCAAGACGTTCACGACCAGCGAGACCTTGCTCAACGCCCGCTCGGCGATCGCCTGGCTCGAGGAAGGCGGAGTCGAGGACCCCTATGGCCAGCTGGTCGCGCTGACCGCGGCTCCGGACAAGGCCGTCGAGTTCGGAATCGACGAGACGAGGATCCTGCCCTTCTCCGAGAGTGTCGGCGGCCGCTATTCGCTCTGGTC
>JAQGLD010000277.1 GCA_028293055.1 Alphaproteobacteria bacterium | reverse complement strand
CCTTCACATTGATCTTGTAGTCATTCTCCGCCTGCTTGCGGTCGACATCCTGCTGGCGGTTCTGGCTCATCATGATGAACGGCGCCGCATAGGCCGCCTGGAAGGACAGAGCGAGATTGAGCAGGATGAATGGATAGGGATCCCAATGGTTGATCCACGCCGTGATGTTGAGCACGATCCAGGCGGTCAGCAGAGCCGACTGGATGATGATGAACCGCCACGATCCCATCGTCGAGGCGACGGTGTCGGCGATGCGCTGGCCGATGGTGAGCTCCGAATCGCTCGGAAGCTGGTGCTTTTCCCGCTGCTTGCGCCGCAGCGCGCGCAGCTTCTCGAGCAATTCCGCCTCGTCCTTGCGCAATCCGCCTTCCGCCATAAGCCCCTCCTGGTCCACGCCCGTCATGGCACAGGGGCGCGCGTTGCGGAACGGGCTCGTGGCGAGGGGCGAAAGAACACGGAGACCTGGCCGTCCGGAGTTCGAAAATCTATCCGCTCGTCCCGAGTAATCGTCGACTATTATCGAGACGATGTATCGAAGGGCATCAAGGTGGTAAATTCGCCCCCCAGCCCCCATATCGGAAACATCGCCCCACTCTGCTTCAGGCACCGGGGCGGCTGGGAGTTTCCACGCTCCCGTCTGGCCGCGGAGCCTGTTCCATGACCGAAATCGCCCGCCCGGACGCCGCCGCCTTCGTCGCCGGTTTCGCCGGGGGGACGATCGCCATCCATCATCACGGCCGCCGGCACCACGCGCATGGGCCCGGCCGGAGCGCGGCGAGGATCGCCTGATCCGCCGTACGACCAACAGGGGAGCAAGACCATGACCGTTCATCGAGGGAAGTGCCGCCACGCGGCGATCTGCGCGGGCCGCGCGAATATCGGAGCGACCACGCGATGAGGCGCCCGTTCCGCAAATCCTCGCCGCCGCTCTCCGCCGACAAGGGCGAGCGCCAGGGCAGGATCGTGCGCACCGCCCAGCTCGCCTTCGGCGACATCCAGTCGGTGCTCGCCTTCCTCAACACCGAGCATGAGGGGCTCGGCGGCCGCCCGCTCGACATCGCGATGGCGAGCGACAAGGGCATGGCCGCGGTCGAGGCTGCGATCGCCGAGGAAGCCGCCAGCCGCGGCCGGGCGGCCGGGTGATGCGCGACGTGCTCGATCCCGGACCGGCGCTCCACTTCAGCGTCGCCGGGGCCGTGCGCGCCATCGCCATCCCGGTCGAGCTTCCCGCCGCAGCGCTCGCTCTGGCGGCGCCGCGCGGCGGAATCGCCGCCTTTCAGAACGATATCGGCAGCATTGCGATCGCGATCGGAGTGACCGGCTTCACTTGCATCGGCGCCAGCCCGCCCTCCGATCATCCCCATGTCTGGCTCGACATGGGCCAGGCGGGCGAGATACGCTGCCCCTATTGCGCGACCCTGTTCACCCACGATCCCGCTCTGGCCTTCGGCGGCACCCGCCCCGCAGGCTGCTTCCACGATCCGGCCAACCCGGCCCCGCCCCACGATTATTCCGCCCGCACCCCGCGCGCGGCCGGATCCGGCCGCCCCGCACAGGCAGAAGGACCCGAGACATGAGCTTCCACGACTGGTTCGGCCGCCACAGCGCCGATCTCAAGACGAGCCACTGGGACCACGGCAATTTCGTCAGCCGCTGCACCCTGTGCGGCAAGGCGATGATCAAGCTCCCGGGTCTCCCCTGGCAGCTCGGCGACGGCACCACGGCACGGGAAGGGTAGGGGCTCTCCGCCCCTCATCCTCCCTGTCCGCGGAGCGGATGGGGGAGGGGGACCATGCGAAGCATGGGGGAGGGGTAGAAGGCACCGGTCCCGGTAATTCACTCTGGATCCGCCGGACCGACAAGGACCACCCACTTTTCCGTGCATCCCGAGTAGCCATCCACTTCCGCCCGATGGCATATCGAAGGACCGACCCAGCCCGGAGACCCGGCAGATGCCCGAATGCACCCACACCGCCCAGATCCGCGAAGTCACCCCCAGCGCCCTCGGCTGCGAGGAGTGCCTGAAGACCGGAGACTGGTGGGTCCACCTCCGCCTGTGCCGGACCTGCGGCCATGTTGGCTGCTGCGACGACAGCCCCAACAAGCACGCCACCAAGCATTTCCACGCCACCGGCCACCCGATCATCGAAGGCTATGACCCGCCCGAAGGCTGGGGCTGGTGCTATGTCGACGAAGTCGAAGTGGAGCTGCCCGACCAGACGCCGCAGCGGGGGCCGATACCGCGATTCGTTTGATTTACCCGGCGGCCCATCACCGCAAACCAGGCTGCCCTTACCAGGCTTCCCGCCCGTCAGCGCGCCGAAATCGGCTTCCTCGGGGAAATCGAGGTTCACGATACATGAAGCAGGGCAATCGCGTGTCGACTGATATGCACAACCTGGTCTGAGAGCCACCCACGCGCGCCCGGCAGGCGACGCTGAACCAGGCGGGCAGGGGCCCCTTTGCCGTAGCTCGACCCTCACCCCACCCCCGAACTCACTGAAAAACCGACATGGTCGGCAAATGGTCGGCGCCCGGTCGGTTCCAGGTCCTTTCGGCCGCTGCGCAACTGCCCCCTTCTCGCCCGGCGCGGGATGGTCCCGGCCAGAGGGGAGAATGCATCATGGGCATCGCCAATAGCAGGGACATCACGACCACGGGCTTCGATCAGGATGCACTGTCGACCACCACCCTGCACGATACGATCACCAATTCCGGGCGCCTGTCGACCAGCGGCGATCTCGCCAACGGGATCTTCGCTTATGCCGGATCGGTCACCATCGCCAATTCCGGGGCCGTCACGACCTCGGGCGCGGGCGCGGTGGGCATCTTCGCCATCGGCGACGCCGCCCGGATCACCAATTCGGGCGCGGTGCAGACGACTGGCGGCTATTCGGAATCGGCCAATCTCACCGCGGACGCCATCGACATATTCGGCAATGACGGCCGCATCGACAATAGCGGCGCCCTGAACACCCAGGGCGAGTTCGCCGCGGCGATCTTCATATCTGGGGACCGCGGCACCATCCGCAATTCCGGTTCGGCAACCTCTACCGGCTATGGCAGCCTCGTCCTGGGAGTCTCGGGATCCGCCACCGCCATCACCAATTCGGGGGCGCTCAAGGCGACCGATGCGGGCAGCTTTGGCATCGCCGCCTTTGGCGATTCGAACAGCATCACCAATTCGGGCTCGGTGACGGTGCAGGGGGCTGGCGGCTCCGGCATCGCCGCCTTTGGCGACGGCAATTCGCTGTCGAACAGCGGCGCGCTGAGCATGACCGCAGGCCAATATTCGGTGGCCATGTCGGCCTTGGGGGTTTCCAACACCCTCGCCAATCGTGGGTCGATCCAGCTCTCCGGCGCGGCCTATGGCATTGGCATGTTCGCCGGCGTCGGCGCCCATAACGTCGCCACCAATTACGGCTCGATCAATGTCGCCAACGCAGTCTCCTTTGCGATGGGCGCGGCCGCCCCGGAGGGCCGGGGCGGAACCGATTTGCGCCTGATCAACCTGGGCCAGATCAGCTCGAGCGGGGAATATAGCGTAGGCATGGTCAACGGCGCGCCGCGCTTCGATGTGCTCCCCGGGGCGCCCGACGGCGACGCCCGCGCCTGGGCGCCGACCACCGACGGCCTCGTGGTCAACAATGGATCTATCCGGACGGCGGGCAACGCCGCGGCCGGAATATTGACGGCCGGCGAAAATGGCCATGTCGTCAACACTGGCCGGATCGAGACCTGGGGCGGCACCGCCAATTACAGCCCTATGGGCCCGATGTCGGCTTCCGGGATCATCGCGACCGGCCACGATCTCATCGTCGGCAATGCGAGGTCCGGATGGATCGAAACCCACAATGCGAGCTCGCCCGCCGTCCAGCTCAACGTCGTCGACGGCATCGCCCCGGAAATCGCCGGCAAGTCCACCTTCGAAAATCTCGGCAGCATCAAGGCCGTCCTCGTCGCCATCGCCGGCGGCGCCAGCGAAGAAACGGTGATCAATCGCGGCTCGATCCAGGGCCGGGTCGATCTCGGCGCCGGCGACGACACCTATGTCGCCGCCAATAACGGCCGCCTGAACGGCGTGCTCTTCACCGGCAGCGGCCACGACCTCGTCATCCTCCAGAACGGATCGGGCAAGACGGTGATCGGCGATTTTCAGGCAGGGCCCGGGATCGGCGATGTGCTGGATGTCGGCGAATTCCATTTCACCAGCTTCGCGCAGGTTCTCGCCGCCTCGCGCCAGTCGGGATCGGACGTCATCGTCTCGCTCGACAGCAACGATCAGCTCGTCCTGAACAACGTCTTCATGAACCAGCTCAACGCGGACGACTTTCTGCTCGTTTCCCCCGCCACCCACGCCTGGGAAACCCCGGCCTTCCAGCAGTTTCACAGCGACTACATGATGTAATGCGGGAGGGGGTGCCCGGCCCATGGCCTGCCCCGCATGGTCTCTGCCCCGGTTGAAGCTATTGCCCTAACGCTTGCCGGGTGGCGGCAGCAGCGAACAGACCGGGGCCTTTTCCACCGCGCAAAAATCCGGAGGCCCCCTGGCGCGCCAGTATCCGAGCATTCCGGTGCGCGCCGCCAGGCGGGCAAAGCGCGGATCGGCGCGCATCGCCTTGGCTGCCGATCCGAACAGGAAGAACCGGGACAGCATGTGATCGAACCCCGCCAGGAATCGTGCTTCGGCCTGTGCCGGGGTGGCGCCGACGATGTCCGGATAGGCCCGATTCGCGACCGCAAAGGCGCCATCCAGGTCGCCGAGCACCGAAAGCCCGTTCACGCAGACAGGTACGACGAGGCCCGTATCCCAGTCCCGCACGCAGGCCTCGCGCGCCGCCGCTATGTCCGCCGGGTCGCGCGATCGAAGCGCCTCGAAGATCCGGCGCGCCGGCCCGTCCGCGCCTTTCGGCTCCACTATCGATCCCTGCTCTCCGTTCAGCACGGCCTCGGCCTCGGCCATCCGGTTCATCGCCACCGCGGCGATGAAATGCGGCCCGGCGAAGCGGAGCGGCGGCCAGTATCGATCCGCATATTGCCCGAAATACCGGGCATCCTCGGAATGGCCGAGCAAATTGGCAAGATGGAACCGCCGCGACACCTTCAGCGGATTGAACGGATCCGCGGCCAGCGCGCCCTCGGCAAGGGCGTCCGCCTCGTGAAGCCGGCCATTGTCCATCAGCAGCCCGTCCAGATAGGTCGATGTGAACGGCGCGTCGCGATCCAGGGAAAGGCCGCGCCGAAAGCCGTCTTCGCAGGCCGTAGCGTCGATCGGACGAAGCTCGCAATCGACGACATGGGCATCGCCGAACCTGGGCATCAGCGCCTGCGCGCGCAGCCCCGCCGCGCGGGCTTCCGCGACGATCGCCGGGCGCGTGGCCGGGGCAAGCTGGGGGATCGCACTGGCCGCGACCCAGGCATAGGTGAACTGGGCGACCCCCCAATCGGGCGCCTCGCGGGCCAGCTGGCGCGCCATTTCCAGCGCGGCCAGCGTTTCGCCCTTATGCCACTGGGCAAGGGTCAGCAGCAGCTTGGTGGTCGCCGGCGCATCGCCGCCCTTGCCCGTATTGCCGGCGCTAAAGGCCTGGGTCTCGGCGATCGCACCCGCGATCCCGGCCGCGCTGCGATCGGCAAGCCGCTCCTTTTCCTTGCCCTGCGCCTCCAGCGTCTGCGAAAGGATCGCGATCCCCGAAGCCACATCGTCGACCCGCGAAAAGACCTGCAGTGCATCGCCTTCGCGCCGCACCGCGCCAGAGACCAGATAGGACGCGCCAAGCGCCCGCGCCTCGGCCAGCGCCGTCTTGCCGGCGCCCGGATCGGCCGTCCGCGACACGACCGGAAGGCCGGCCCCGGTCAGCGCGTCCGAAACGGTCATGGTCACGCCCCCGGCCAGGTCTCGTACCTCCGCGCCCTCGCTCAAATTGCCGAGGGCCATCACCAGCACAGTCGGCGCCCGCACCGTCGGCTGGAACGATCCCCGCAGGAAATAGACGGAAGCGGCGACGATGATCAGGCTGCCGATCAGCATGGCCGCGATCCGCAGGCCCGCGTCGCGCGAGGCACGACGCCCCGCCGCCGCCTCCGGGCCGCCCGGCGGCACCGGCCCGCTTGGCAGCACCTGCGTGCCGCCCTCCTCGATCAGCCGGTATCCG
The DNA here is from genome assembly GCA_028293055.1 of Alphaproteobacteria bacterium. GTDB lineage: Bacteria > Pseudomonadota > Alphaproteobacteria > Sphingomonadales > Sphingomonadaceae > Allosphingosinicella. The sequence goes on along the minus strand of JAQGLD010000277.1, from coordinate 1,020 downwards.
ACGCGCGGGATGGTCTCCAGGCTGAACCCGCCATGGCGCTGGGCCAGGCCACGCGCCTTGCCGATGCAGCGATTGATCGCATCCTCGCCGATCGCCCGCCCGCCCCAGCAGGATTCGACCAGCGCATCCCGCGACACCACCTCGCCGCGCTGCCGCGCCAGCGCGACCAGCAGCTGCATCACCCTCGGCTCGATCGTCTCCTGCCGGTCGCCGTGGCGCAGCTGCCGCGTCGACGGGCTGAACCAAAGCCGCCCGAGACAAAAATCCGCCGCCTCCGCGAGCTGTATCTCGCTTTGGAGCCTTTCCTTGCCGATCGGTCCCGCCCAGTCCATCGCCCGCCGGCCTCCTCGACCGACCGAGTTTTTGCATGTTGCGGTCGGTGGGCGCAATGGTGCGAGCAGGGGTGCAGGATGCGGTGTGTGTGTGTGTGTGCGCTCTCTCCCGCTCATCCCCTATTTTCCGCTCGCCCTCGGTAAGCCGCTCTTCCTGAGTAGGCCCACGCATCTTGACCCTCTCCCGCTCACCCTGAGTAGGGATCTAGCTTGTTGAGAGCCCGTATCGAAGGGATCGAGGGCGAATATCGAGGGGGTTTATCGAGACGCCGTATCGAAGGGTGACTCGTCCGAAGCTGGAACTGGTACTATGTCGACGAAGTTGAGGTCGACCTCCCCGAGCAGACGCCGCAAAAGGGCACCGGATACCGCGGTTTGTTTGAGGGGCTATGTGCCGCGGGGCCAACCGGAGGGCGCGCCGATGATCGGAGGACACGAGTAGCTTCGGAGGGCCGGTTCGGAATCAAGCCGCCGCCATTGATCTGGGCTCGGTTGGCGAAATCAACCGTGTCAGTCGCTACACGGCCGCTGTCTCGCCCGGCAAGAGATCCAAGCTGGTTATACGCAGTCGTTCATCGCCCTCCATCATCCCGTAACCCGCATCCAGCACCTCAGTACCAAGGTCAGTATGATGGGGGTAGAGAAGCATGACCTCCCGGCACCGTTATGGCCCGTGCACAGGCCAACA
>JAQGLD010000257.1 GCA_028293055.1 Alphaproteobacteria bacterium | reverse complement strand
ACGCGGCGCCCGAGACTCCAAAGAAGGCGGTCAAGTGCGACATGTGCTCGGGGATTGACGGCGGCCCTGCCTGCGTCCGCGCCTGCCCGACCGGAGCCGCGATCCGGGTCGCCCCGGAGGAGTTCCTCGCGGTCTCGCGGCTGGAGCGGGAGGCTTGAGTCTGTCCCGCCCCGTCGTCCCGGCGAAGGCCGGGACCTCATCGAGATCGGCGGCGGTGCCATTGCTACCCGAGATCCCGGCCTTCGCCGGGATGACGGTCTCGACCAGATGGGCGCCCTAGAGGTGGCCCGCACCGGGGGGGCACGCACGCAATTGGGGGAGGGGGCGAGCCATGAGGGCTTCCTCCGCCACAAGAGCTTCTTCTGGCTGAAGGTCTCGGTCGCCCTGTGCGCAGTCGCGACGCTCGCTTACCTGCTGGTCGACCAGCAGCCCCGGCCGAGCGGCGGCAGTTTTTACGGCTATGCGATGGGGACGCTCGGCCTCCTGCTCATCCTCTGGCTGACCCTGCTCGGGCTGAGGAAGCGGGCGATGACCAGCGGCCGCTGGTCGCTCAAGGCCTGGACCAGCGCGCACGTCTATCTCGGCCTGTCGCTGGTCGTGATCGTCACGCTCCACACCGGCTTCCAGCTCGGCTGGAACGTCCACAGCCTCGCTTACGGGCTGATGATGCTGGTCATCCTGTCGGGAATCTATGGAATCTCTGTCTATCACGGCCTGCCGAGGGCGCTGAGCAACAGCCGGGCGGAGATGACCCGTCCGCAGATGATCGACACGGTGATGAAGCTCGACCGGCAGCTGCAGAATGCGGCCCAGCCGCTCGACCAGGCCGAGACCCTGATCGTCCGGCGCTCGCTCGACGACAAGCCGTTCCGGGCGGGTACATTGCGCCGCATCTCAGGCGCAAATGCGCGCTGCCCGACGATGCGCGCGCTCGCCGAGATGCGCCGCCGCAAGGCGCTGGCCAGCGGACAGGAAGTGGAGGCGATCGAGACCGTCATCGGCCTGCTCGAGCGCAAGAGCGCTGCGCTGGCCCGGATCCGCAAGCATCTCCAGATCAAGGCCCTGCTCGAAGTCTGGCTTTATGTGCACGTGCCTTTGACCTTCGCGCTGATCGCCGCCTTGGTCGCCCACATCGTCAGCGTCTTCTTCTACTGGTAGGCGGCGATGGCATTCCTCATCCGCACCATATCTCACAGCGCCGAAGGGCGGGAGATCGTCCGGCCCTCGCGCGTGGAGGGGGATCGGCTCACGATCGGCCGCGATCCGGCCTGCAACATCCACCTGACCGACCTTGCGGTGGCGCTTCGCCATGCGACGGTCGATCATCGGGCGGGTCGCCTCAGGGTCCAGGTCGAGCAGGGGCTCACCGTCGAGCTCAACGGCCACAAGCTCAATCTCGGCCATATCGAGCTCGCCACCGGCGGCGACATGCTGATCGCAAGCCACCTTCTGCGCTTCATGCCGACTCCGGCCGGCTCCGACGAGATCGCGGTCGATGTCGAGCGGGTCAGCGAGGGCGAGGCAAAGCTCGACAAGAGCTCGGAGCGCCTGTTCTCGCTGGCCTCGGTCATGCCGAGCAAGAGACTGACCGCCTGGCTGCTCGTCCTCCTGGTGCTTGGCGTCGGCCTCGCCTGGCCGATCCAGGCGTTTCGCGAACGCCACCAGCGGCAGGATCGGGCCGCGTCCTTTGCGCGCTTCCAGGCGGACGAACTGTGGTCGAGCGGGCACCTCTCGGCGGCCCATGCCAGGCTCCAGCACGATTGCAGCGCCTGCCACGTCAAGCCGTTCGAATCGGTGCGCGATACGGCCTGCCTCGCCTGCCACAAGGACATTCACGGCCATGGCGATCCGTATCGGCTTGCCCGCGCCCAGCCCGAGCTGAGCGGATGGGGCAGCTTCCAGCTCAGGGTGAAGCAGGCGTTCAACCTCCCGCCGGGCCGGTGCATCGACTGCCATACCGAGCATCAGGGCCCGCAGGTTATGCCGCCCACGCCGCAGCATTTCTGCAGCGACTGTCATGCCGATCTCAAGGCGAAGCTGCCCGATACAAGGATCGGGAATGTCGCCGATTTCGGCCATGCGCATCCCGAATTCCGGCCGGTCGTGATCGCCGGCTGGAACGGGCCCCGTCCGCTTTTCCGCCAGGTCTCCCTGGCGGCCGCCCCCAGCGAGGATAGCGGCCTCAAATTCCCCCACGCCATGCATCTGTCGCACGGCAACGGAGTCGCCCAGATGGCGCGGCGGCTGGGCAGCGCCTACGGCTTCGGAGAGGCGCTGGCCTGCAGGGACTGCCATGTCCGGACCCCGGACGGAGTCCGGTTCCAGCCGGTCAGCATGAAGGAGAATTGCTCGATGTGCCACAGCCTCGCCTTCGAGCGGGTCGGCGGCACGCTACGCACCCTGCGCCATGGCGAGCCGGACCAGGTCGTCGCCGATCTTCGCGAATATTATCGCGGCCGCTCGCTGCCGGCGCCGCCGAGCTTCGGCCCGCTCGCCCGCCGCCGACCGGGAAGCGCGGTGGATTATGAGGAAAGGGTGCGCTTCGCCGCCGGCGCCGCGGCGGCGGGAAGCGCCGATCGAGCGATCCGCGCGGTCTTCTCCCCGGGCGGCGCCTGCTACGACTGCCACCGGGTCATCGCTCCGCCGCCGGGCTCGCTCGACTATCGGATCGCGCCGGTCGCCTTCCCGGTCCGCTACATGCACAAGGGCTGGTTCGACCATCGCCCCCACGCGACCGAGAGCTGCCAGACCTGCCACCAGGCCGAGCATTCGCAATCGGCTTCGGACGTGATGCTTCCCGGAATCGCGACCTGCCGGTCTTGTCATGGCGGGGAGCGTACGTCGAAGCCGGTCGCTTCCTCCTGCGCAATGTGTCATGATTACCATATGGACCGGGGGGTTCCGGCGATGGTGATCAGGCAGCGGGTGCGCGGCAAGCAGCGCGACACGGCGGTGCTCCGCGCCGAGGAAGCCGGAATGCCCGGCGGCGACTCGCGTGCCGGGCCGGATCCGGCACGCTGATGCTGGTCGCGCAGATCACCGATATCCATCTCGGCTTCGACCCGGACGACCCCGACGAACTGAACCGCCGCAGGCTGGAAAGTGCGCTCGCTCGCCTCGCCGATATGAAGCCGCTCCCCGATTTGCTGATCGCGACTGGCGACCTGGTCGACACCGGCGACGACAATGTCTCTTACCCCAGATTGCGGGAGGCCCTGTCCGGCCTGCCTTTTCCGGTCCATCTCGCGCTCGGCAACCATGACAGCCGCGGACCATTTCGAGCCGCCTTTCCGGAGGTGCCGGCGACGGACGGCGGCTTCATCCAATATGCGATCGAGGATTATCCGGTGCGGATCCTGGTTCTCGACACGCTGGAGGAAGGGCGGCACGGCGGCGGCTTTTGCGAGCGCCGCGCCGCCTGGCTGAGCGAGCGCCTGGCCGAGCTGCCCGATCGGCCGACCCTCATCGCGCTCCACCATCCGCCGATCGAGAGCGGACTGCCCTGGATGACGGAGAATCCGGAGGCACGGTGGGTTCGCCGGCTGAAGGCGATCGTCGCCGCGAACCGCAATATCGTGGGTATGATTTCGGGACATCTCCATCGCCCGGTCGTGACGTCATGGGCGGGCACGACGCTCTCGGTCTGTCCCTCCACCGCCCCTCAGGTCGCGCTCGACCTCGAGGGCATCGATCCCGAACGGCCGGACGGACGAGCGATGATCGTCGCGGATCCACCCTGGTTCGCGCTTCATGTCTGGACCGGGGAAGGCGTGGTTTCGCATTTCGACACCGCCGACGAGCATGATGTGATCGCGCGTTACGGGGCCAGCTTCCAGCCTCTGGTGCGGCTTCTGCTTGCCGAAAAGGGGGAGGCGTAAGACGGCGACGATGACAGCCGACCAACTCAGATATTTCGCCCTGGAAAGGCGCCGCAATCGTCGGTCGATCCGCATCATTTGCGCTATCGGGGTGGCGACGCTCGCGCTGTATGTGGTCTCGGCGCCTTTCTTCCTGAGCCGGGCGGAATCCTCGATCCTGCTACCCGCTGCCGTCGCTATGATCCTCGTGACCGGAAGCTATTTCGTCGCCTTGGGCTCGCGTTACTATCTGCGTTTGCCCTGGCTGGACGTGCCCTTTTTCCTCGCGGCATTCGCCGCCCAGATCGTCATGAATTTCGCCTATTTCGGTATTGCGGCCGAGCTCGGGTTCACGCCCTCGTTACTGATCGCATTCCACGCGTCGGTGCTCATGTTCGCGGCCGCGGTGGCAGTGGTCGCCGCGCCCCGGGCCTTCGTGGCACTTGCCGTGATCATGC
>JAQGLD010000245.1 GCA_028293055.1 Alphaproteobacteria bacterium | reverse complement strand
CCGGCCGCGATCTGCCGCCGGGCGATCTCGCCGCTCTTGTGGGTCTTGGCGTGCGGGCGAAGCGCGATCCCCTGAGCCTCCGCCCAATCGGCCATCGCCGCGATGTTGCGATCGAGCGCCGGCAGGTCGATGACCAAAGCTGGGGTCGGCAGGTCGGCGCGTGCGATTTTGGGTATCAGCTCACCCCTCCCGATATTTCCCGAAGCACTTTCAGTCGAGCCGCGACACGCTGACCTTCTGGTCGATCAGCCGGGCCGAGCCGAAGATGGTCATGAAGGCAATGTCGGTCGCGTCACGGCCGACCGCGATCCGCACCAGGCCTTCGATCGGGGCGAGGCCGCTCGCGTCGACCAGACGCCAGCGGCCGTCGAGCCAGACGTCGACGACGGCATGGAAGTCGGGCGGATCGAGCTGCCAGGCATAAGCCGAGACCAGCCGCGCCGGGATTCCGGCGGCGCGGGTAAAGGCGGCCATGACATGGGAATAATCGCGGCACACGCCTTCGCGAGCGACGAACGTATCGACTGCGCTGGTCTTCTCGTCGCTCGATCCGATCCGATAGTCGATGTTGCCGCGGATCCATTGCGCCATCGCCTCGACCTTGGCTCCGCCGTCGAGATGGCCGAACTGGCGGGCGACGAACGACGAGAATCGATCCGACTCGCAGAACCGGCTCGGCCACAGATAGGGGATGACATCGGCGGGAAGCGACCGCCGCGGAGTCAGTGCTAGGCCGATCAGGGCTTCCGCCTCGCGCTCGACCACGAAGGTGCCGCTATATTCGGCATGGAACCGGCCCTCGGCATGGATCCAGGTGCGCCGGCCGATGCCGTCGTCGCCGGGCACGGTGCGCAGCGGCTCGGCCGCGCTCACCTTCAATTTGTCCTCGATCAGGCGCTGCTCCTCGGTCGGCGCCGCCTCGATCGCGAGCAGCACATCGGCGGGCTCGGCCATCTGGTAGTTGAGACTTGCGTCCACCCGCAGGTGCATCGTGAAACCCCTTGAGAGGCCGTTCCGGATGGAGCCGCCGAACTGGAGGAACCGGGTGCGATGGGTTTGGCTCCATCGGCCCGGCGCGAATCGCCGGCCGCCCTGCCCGGCCTGCCCACGCCTCTCCGCCAAAGCGCGGCCGACCGCAATGGCACGGCTTTCGGTATCGCTGGCTGCCCCAGTATCCCGCGCCGGCGGCAGGGAGGATCTTGCCAGGGCCCTGGCCGGGTAGACTGAGGGGAACCTTATTTCGCCGTCGGGCGGAAATCGCGACGGGCGGCTGGAACATCGCCGTCTCGCGGCCAGTTCATCGCCCAACCCCCAGGAAGGAGAAAGATTCAATGCGCGCACTGTGTTGGCACGGCAAGGGCGACGTTCGCGTCGACAATGTTCCAGATCCCGAGATCAAGCATCCGCGCGATGTGATCATCAAGATCACCGCCTGCGCGATCTGCGGGTCGGATCTCCACCTGCTCGACGGCTATCAGCCGACGATGGAGGCGGGCGACATTCTCGGCCACGAAAATATTGTCGAGGTGCTCGAGGTCGGATCGTAGATCACCAACCTCGTCGTCGGCGACCGCGTGGTCGTCCCCTTCACGATCAGCTGCGGAAGCTGCTGGTATTGCAAAAAGGGCCTGTTCTCGCTCTGCGACACCACCAATCCCAATGCCGAGATCGCGCGCAAGGCGATGGGCCATTCGCCCGCCGGCCTGTTCGGTTTCAGCCACATGCTCGGCGGCTATTGCGGCGGCCAGGCCGAATATCTTCGAGTGCCGATGGCCGATGTCGGACCGATCAAGATCCCCGACACCCTCACCGACGAGCAGGCCCTGTTCCTTTCCGACATCTTCCCGACCGGCTACATGGCCGCCGAGAACGCCCAGATCGAGCCCGGCGACACGGTCGCCGTGTGGGGCTGTGGACCGGTCGGCCAGTTCGCCATCCGCTCGGCGATCATGATGGGCGCCGGCCGGGTGATCGCGATCGACGAGGTGCCCGAGCGGCTCGCCATGGCCGAGGCCGGCGGCGCCGAGACGATCAATTTCTCGCAAGTCGACGTCTATGACGAGCTGATGGTCCGCACCAAGGGCCGCGGCCCCGACAGCGGCATCGACTGCGTCGGCTGCGAGGCTTCCGGTCACGGCTCCGCCGATGCGGTGCTCGACAAGGCCAAGGCCGCGATGTTCCTCGCCACCGACCGAATCCATGTCCTGCGCGAGGCGATCTTCAGCATCCGCAAGGGCGGCACTTTGTCGATCCCCGGTGTCTACGTCGGAATGGCCGACAAGCTTCCGATCGGCGCGGCGATGAACAAGGGCCTGACGATCAAGGCCGGCCAGACCCACGTCCAGGCCTATACCAAGCCCTTGCTCGACAAGATCATCGCCGGCGAGATCGATCCGAGCTTCGTCGTCACCCACCCGGCCAGCCTCGAGGACGCCCCAGAGATGTACAAGAAGTTCCGCGACAAGGAAGACGGCGTGATCAAGGTTGTGCTTCGGCCCAACGGCTGAGGAACTATGCCCCTCCCTGTCTTCAGGGAGGGGCGCCTACCCCCGCAGCTCCGCGCGCAGGCGGGCGTAGGCTCGAGCCAGCAGTCCGGCTTCCTCGCAGCAATCGACCCGCCCGTCCTCGTCGTGGCGGGTCTGGGCGGCCTCGGCCGCTTCCAGCGCCCGGGCTCTCGCCGAATCGAGCGCCTGCAGCAGCATTTCGCCCTCGTCCCGCTCGAAGCTGATCGTCACCATAGGCCCCTCCCCGTGGAGCGGACAGGATCCCATCGAAGACCGCGCTTCGCAAGCCCCCCCAATGCTCAGCCCGGCTCGACGAAGGGATGGCTGAGCCGGATGTCGTCGAGCAGGCGCTCGATCGCTGCGATCTCGCGATGGCTGCCCGAAGGCGCGACCGACCAGTTGCAATGGCTGTGGGTGGCGCGATCGTGGAGGCCCACCGGACCGATCGCCATCCGCCAGCGCCGCTGGGTGCCGCCAAGCTTGCGCACCAAAGCGGCGACCAGCATGTCCTGAAGCTCGCTTGCATTCATCCGGCGCCCCTTGCCGCAAAGCGCCGGGAAGGCAAAGCCGCGGCTTCTTCGCACGGCCCATGCTAGGACGCGCCATGCAGCGCACTCCAACCAAGCTCTATTTCGACGGCGGGAGCCGGCCCAATCCGGGGCCGATCGAGACTGCGGTGGTGGTAAGCGGGATCAGCCATGTCCGCACCGGTCTCGAAGCCGGCGACAGCAACCGCGCGGAGTGGCTGGCGCTGATCCATGCCGCCGAGATCGCAATCCACCTCGGGCTCGACGATGTCGTCTTCGTGGGCGATTCCGCCCTGGTGATTCATCAGGCCAAGGGCGAATGGAAGTGCCGCGGCGAGGGCTTCCAGGCCCTGCTGGCGCGATTCCGCGCGCTGGCCGAGCAACTGCCCACGGTCAAGCTGCGCCAGGTGAAGCGCAGCCAGAACCTTGCCGGAATCGCGCTCGAGCGGCTGCATGGGGGGCTCGGCGTCGCCCGGGCGCCGGAGGCCGTTGCGCCCGATTTCCGATCGGTGCAGAATCGCCTCGATATTCGGAGGTGAGGATGAGCCTGCGCAAGCGGTTGACGATATTGCTCGCACTTGCGGCCATACCGGCCGGCTTCGCAATCGCACACTTCGGGCTGATCGCGCCGACTCCCGGGATGTTTTTCGCGCTCGGAGTGCTGGCCTGCCTGTGCGCGGTGGGGATCGTCCTCGGCTGGCGCGACGCGCGCCGCCGGGCGCGTTCGGGCGAGCCGGTCGGCGACTGATCTACACGTTTCGCCGCAGCCGCGATTAAGACGCTGGAAATCGGGATGGGTTAGGATAGCCCTCGAGATTGC
>JAQGLD010000240.1 GCA_028293055.1 Alphaproteobacteria bacterium | reverse complement strand
GCCGGCCCCCGACAGGATGCGGAAGGCGCCGTCACTCTCGGCGCGGCCGTCGAAGCGCAGGCTTTCGTCGGCGCGGAGGGTCGCTCCGTTCACATCGAGCGTTTGTCCGGCGGCGACATTGCCGTTGGCGAGGGCCACATCATAATCGAAGCCGCCGGGGACCAGCGCGCCGCCATATTCGTTGGTGTGGCCCGACAGGAAGGCGAGCACCTCGACATTCCTGAACGTCGCGTCCTGGAGGACGAGCGCGTAATTGCCGCGCAATGCGATGCTGTCGGTGCCGGCGCCGCCGTCGATCCGGTCCGCGCCGGTGAGGTTGCCGTCCGAGCCGAAGAAGAAGCCATCGCTGCCGGCGCCGCCGGTGAGGACATCATTGCCCTGGCCGGCGAAGACTCGGAAATTGCCATTGGTCTCGGCCGAGCCGTTGAAGGTCAGGGTCTCGGTCGCGAGCAGGCCGGTCGCCTGGACGGTGAGCGTCTGGCCCGCAGCGACATTGGAGTCTGTCGTGGTCAGGGCATAGCTGAAGCGGTTGGTGCCGGGCTCGCCGAACTGGGTGTTCGCACCCGACAGCAGCGACAGGAACTCGACATTGGCGATGCCGCTCAGCGTGACGCCCGCCGCATAATTGCCCTGGAGCGCCACCGTGTCGGTGCCGGTGCCGCCATCGACCGTGTCAGCGGCAGTCAGCGCCCCGCCGAAGAAGAATCCGTCGTCGCCGCCGCCGCCCGTCGCGCGATCGTTTCCGCCCTTCTGCAGGAAGAAGGTGTCGGCCCCGCCGCCGCCGGTGACATCGTCATTGCCGGCCCCAGAGGTGACGATGATCGCGCCGTTCGTCTCCGCCGAGGCGTTGAGCACCAGCGCCTCCCCGGCAGCCAGCCCAGCGCCGTCGACCGTAAAGGTCGTGCCTGCCGCGATCAGATTGTCGCCGAAGGTCAGGTTGTAGGATAAGCTTCCACCCGGAGCCGCCACGAAGCTCGCATCGCTCCCCGACAGAAGGCGCAGGGTTTCGATCTGCAAGCTGTTGCTCGAAGCGAGCGTCAGTCCGGCGGAATAATCTCCCTGAAGGATGAGCTGGTCGCTGCCCACGCCGCCGGCAGCCAGATCGCCGGTGCCGAAACTGGCGCCGAAATAGAGACGGTCATTGCCCGCCTCTCCGCTCAACTGATCCGCGCCCGCTCCGCTCAGCAGAAGGTCGTCGCCGTCGCCGCCATAGATCGAATCGTCGCCGCTGCCACCATCGGCCGCATCGTTCCCGCTGCCGCCGTTGATCGTATCATTGTTACCGCCGCCGTAGAGAAGGTCGTCGTCCGCCCCGCCGTCGATCGTGTCGTTACCCAGATCGCCATAGATCACATCGTGTCCGGCGCCGCCGTTCAGGTAGTCGTTGCCGAAGAACGCGCCGCCCGGATCGCTCGGATAGTCGCCATAGATGGTGTCGTTGCCGTCGCCTCCGTCCGCAACCGTATTGCTCTGGCTGCTTCCATAGATGATGTCGTCCCCCGCTTCCCCGAGCAGGCTGGCGCCGTAGGAATTCCCGCCAGTCTCCGTGATCGTATCGTTGCCTGCCCCGCCATGAGCCGGCATGCCGGCGGTCGAGATCGTGTCGTTGCCGTCCCCACCGTCGAGCAGCCCCGGCCCCCAGGTGCCGCCGACGATCGTGTCGTCGCCGGCTTCGCCATAGGCCCCGAAGCCATAGGCCGCGCCGGTCGCGTCGATGAGGTCGTTGCCATCGCCGCCGAACATGGTCCCGGTATAATAGCCCCCAATGATGTGGTCGTTTCCGCCCATGCCGAAGATCGGCGCGAAGGCGCCGCCACCAGAGTCGAGGGCGAGCAGATCGTCGAAATTACTGCCCTCGAGCCACGCGATCGACTCGACATGCACGATCGTGCCGCCGCCAATCGTCAGGCCGTTATTGGGATCCGTGGAAAGCTGGCGGAAATCGGCGCTGACGCCGTTCGGCGCCCCGAGAAAGCTGATGAACAGCATGTCCGAATCCGAGCCGCCGTCGACATTGTCGCCATAGCCGGCCGAGAGCGTATCCGAGCCTGCGCCGCCGGTCAGCGTGTCCACCTCGGCGCCACGATCGAGCAAAGGAGCCGTGTAGATGTTGTTGTAATAAGGCGCCTGATAGTTCCCGAGATCCATTTCGGAAAAGAGTCGGTCGTCGCCGTTTCCACCCGACAGGCTATCCCGGCCGGTACCGCCAATCAGGGTATCGCCGTCCGCGCCCCCGTCCAGCGCATCGTCGCCGCTGCCGCCGTCCAGCATATCGTTGCCGCCGAGCCCGAACAGGATGTCGTTGCCGGGGCCACCAGTCGCTTGGTCAGGGTCGATGCCGCCAACGAAAATGTCGTCGTCAGTCCCCCCGGTAAACGTCGTCATGCCGGCCCCTCCCTCTCCGCCCCTTGGCGGGCGAAGCTAAACTGGATTTAATGATTCGGTTAAGTCCTAGCCAACAAAAGGGAATTCGATCCAGCACTTTAGCGTCCAAAATGGATGACTCGGGTCAGGCGACCGGTGCGGCGCTTTCCTTCGGCCTCGCGTCATGCTCTACCGCGGCATGTCCAGAACCAGACCTATCGCGCTCGCCCTCATCTGCGCGCTGCTTTCCACCGTCGCCTCGGCCGAGACCGCGACTTTCACCGCGATCTTCGGCGGCAAGAATGTCGGCCACCTGACCGCCATCACCGAAGGCGACACGACCAGGGTCGACTGGGACTATAAGAATAATGGCCGAGGGCCGAGCTCGGCCGAGACCATCAAGGTCGATCGGGACGGCCTTCCGCTTGCCTGGACGATCGACGGCGCGACCACCTTCGGGAGCAAGGTTGCCGAGCGCTTCTCGCGCAACGGCAATCGCGCCGAATGGGTCGATTCCACCGGCAAGGCCGGCGCGAACGTCACCCAGCCCGCCCTCTACGTCGCGCAGAGCGCCAGCCCCTGGTCGGATGCCGTCTATTCCAATGCCCTGCTTCGCCGGCCGGGCATGCAGATCCCAGCTTTGCCCGGCGGCACGCTTCGCCTCGAGAAAGGCGACACCGTCCAGGTCGATGGCGAAGCCGGGCCGCTCAAGGTCACCCGCTACGACCTCACCGGCATCGACACCTCGCCCGAGACGATGCTGCTCGATGCCCAGGGAAAATTGTTCGCCTCGGTGAGCCCGAGCTCGATCATCGTCCGCAAGGGCTATGAGGGCGAGGAAGTCCGGCTGCGCAAGCTAGCCGCCGACTGGTCGACCGAGCGCTTCACCCGCATCCAGAAGGAGACCGCCCATCATTATGCGGGCGCGGTCCGGATCCGCAACGTCCGCCTGTTCGATCCGAAGACGCGGGCGCTGACCGGTCCCGTCTCGGTCCTCGTCGCCGGCCGCAGCATCGCCGCGGTCGAGCCGCTCGACAGCCCGGCGACGCCCGGCGAGACCCTGATCGACGGCGCCGGCGGCACGCTCGTCCCAGGCATGTTCGAGATGCATGCCCATCTCGGCCAGGAAGACGCGATGCTGAACCTGATCGCGGGGATCACCACCGTCCGCGACATGGGCAATGACAACAAGGTGCTCGACAGCCTGATCGACCGGATCGATGCCGGCGAAATTGCCGGCCCGCATGTCGTCCGCTCCGGCTTCATCGAGGGCAAGAGCCCGTATAGCGCGAACAACGGAATCCTCGTCGACAGCCAGCAGCAGGCGATCGACGCGGTGCGCTGGTACGCCGCCCGCGGCTTTTGGCAGATCAAGATCTACAACAGCATGAACCCCGCCTTCGTGCCGGCGATGGTGCAGGAGGCCCACCGGCTCGGCCTGAGAGTCGCCGGCCATGTCCCGGCCTTCTCGACCGCCGACGCGATGATCGAGGCCGGCTATGACGAAATGACCCACATCAACCAGTTCATGCTCGGCTGGGTGATGCAGCCGGGCGAGGACACGCGCACCCTGTTCCGGCTGACTGCGCTCAAACGTTTCCCGGCGCTCGACCTCAATGCGCCGAAGGTCCAGCACACCGTCCAGATGATGGTCGACGGCCACAAGGCGATCGATCCCACGCTCGGCATCCACGAGCAGCTCACCCAGAATCGCGACGGCCAGGTGCCGCCGGGTGCGGTCGACTATATCGACCATCTCCCGATCGGCGCGCGCCGCGCGATGATGAAGGCGTGGGTCGACACGTCGGCGCCGGGGGACGATGCCGCCTATCGCGGCGCGTTCGACAAGATCATCGCCACGGTCCGCATGCTCCACGACCGCGGTATTTTCATCGTCTTCGGCACCGATACAGGCGGTTCGTTCACCTACCATCGCGAGCTCGAGCTCTATCAGGGCGCCGGGATGACCGCCCGCGAGATCCTCAGCCGAGCGACGCTCGACAGCGCCCGCTACCTCGGCCAGGACCAGAGCCTGGGCTCGATCGAGAAAGGCAAGCTCGCCGACTTCTTCCTGATCCCCGGCGACCCGGTGAAGGACCTGAAGGCGATCAAGTCGATCGCGATGGTGGTGAAGGACGGCGCCTTTTACTATCCGAGCGAAGTCTATCCGAAGTTCGGTATCAAGCCGTTCGCGGCGGCGCCGACAGTGACTCCGGCGGGTTGAGGGCAGCAATCCTCGTCGAGGGTCGAGGCGAGGATCTCAGGAGCGATCCATGCACTACACCAAGCTAGGCCTCACCGGGCTCGACATCTCCCGCCTCTGCCTGGGTTGCATGACATTCGGAGATCCCGGCCGTGGCGCCCATGCCTGGACGCTGGACGAGGAGACGAGCCGGCCGATCCTGAGGAAGGCGGTCGAGGCAGGAATCAACTTCTTCGACACCGCCAATGTCTATTCGGACGGCAGCTCCGAGGAGATCGTCGGACGCGCACTCAAGGATTTCACGCGCCGGGAAGAAGTGGTGATCGCGACAAAGGTGCACGGCCGGATGCGGCCGGGACCTAACGGCGTCGGGCTGTCGCGCAAGGCGATCATGGCGGAGATAGACGCAAGCCTGGCCAGGCTCGGTACCGACCATGTCGACCTCTACCAGATCCACCGATTCGACCCCGACACTCCGATCGAGGAGACGCTCGAGGCGCTCCACGATGTCGTGAAGGCGGGAAAGGCCCGCTACATCGGGGCTTCGTCCATGTACGCCTGGCAGTTCGCGACGATGCTCCACGTGGCCGAGGCCAATGGCTGGACCCGCTTCGTGTCGATGCAGGATTATCTCAACCTCCTCGACCGCGAGGAGGAACGGGAGATGCTGCCGCTCTGCGCGGCCGA
>JAQGLD010000238.1 GCA_028293055.1 Alphaproteobacteria bacterium | reverse complement strand
CGCGTTGCGGCGCCGACCGGCACCGACAGCAGGCCGCGTAGCTTCGACCGGAAGGCGGCGAGATCCGCGCCGCTGAGCTGGGAGCGCATCAGGAACTTGATCGAGGCCGGGTCGACCTGGACCCCGTTGCGATAGATTTCGTAATGGAGGTGGGGGCCGGTGGCGAGGCCGGTCGAGCCGACATAGCCGATCACCTCGCCCTGGCGCACGGTCGCGCCGACCTGCGCCGCGATCCGGCTCATATGCGAGTAGGAGGTCATCAGGCCTCCGGCATGGGCGAGTCGGACCTGGTTGCCATAGCCTCCGGCGCGGCCTGCGGCGACGACCCGGCCATCGGTCGCGGCGAGAATCGGAGTGCCTGCGGCGGCGTGGAAGTCCTCGCCCTTGTGCATTCGGAAATAGCCGAGGATCGGATGGAAGCGCATCCCGAAGGTCGAGGAGACCGCGCCCGGCACCGGACGCTGTAGCATTCCGCTTTCCTTGCCGACCCCGGAAGCTTCGAACCATTGGGTGCGGCCGCCCTGTTCCCACGGCATCAGCCGGAGATCCTTGCCGCCGGGACGGTCGAGCCCGGCAAACAGGAGGTTGCCGGTCTCGGTTTCGCCGGTCGCTGCGCGGCGATGCTCGACGATGATGTCGAAACGGTCGTCCGCGCCGATCTCGGACATGTCGACCTGGCCGGCGACCGCCTTGATGAAGCTCTCGACCGCCTTGGCCGGCACTCCGGCCGCGCGCGCGGAACGATAAAGGCTCGAGCCGACCATGCCCTGGATTCGAAGTGGAGTTTCGTCGACCGAGATCGGCGTTCGGGCGAGCACGAAGCTGCCCGCCACCCGCTTGAGAGTCAGGCGAAGGTCGAATCGGGCCCGCACCGTCAGGGCATCGAGCGGGCGCGCCACCGTCCGGCTCGCGCGACGGCCGAGCGTGAGGTCGATCGCGGTGCCCGGCTTGATGTCGTCGATCGGTACGCTGCCGTCGATCAACTGCGCGACCTTGCCAGCCTCGGCCCTGGCGACTCCGGCACGCTCGAGCGCCCGGGCGAAGCCGTCACCCTCGCCGAGCGTGGCGATCAGGTTGACGCTCGGCCGCTCCGGGCTGTCGAGCAACGGCTGGACTGCCTCGGTCGCGGCCATCCGCCGGCCGCTGTCGGCACCATAGGCAAGCGGTATGATCGAGAAGGCACTCGCCTCCTGGGAATGGAGTTCGCTGAGCGGTGCGGCCGAGGCGCCAGGGATCGGATCGAAGCCGGGTGCGAACCAGAAGGCGGCGTAGCAGAGCGCCCCGCATGTCGCGAGGCCGCGAAACCAGTGTGCGGAACCGATACCGCTGCCGAGATCGACGACCAGATCGAGATCGCGCCAGAACGGGCGTGCTCGGGTTCCGAAGCTCGCCCGCGCCCCCGGCCGCGTCCCCGCTCCGCCGAAGCTCAACGCAGCAGCGCCGTCACTGGAAATCTTGGCATATTGATACAATGAACGGTCCCCGCAGACCCGGAAAATCCCCCGCCGCTCTCGCGCCGAGCCCGGGAACTGTGAGCAAACAGGGTTAAAGTAAAGTGAAGGGAACCGCCGCGGCGGCGGTCCTGCGACGGGGCGCGGCGGCGGGCGGACGAGCCGAAATGGACGAGTGGAATCACTTAAGTCGTTGCACTTAGGCCGGGAAGCTCCGATCTATGATGGCATTATGACGGCCTTTGCACGCGCGCCTCTCGCCGCCATCCTTGGCCCGACCAATACCGGCAAGACGTATCTCGCGGTCGAGAGGATGTGCGGACATTCGAGCGGCATGATCGGCTTTCCCCTGCGGCTGCTCGCACGCGAGGTCTACGACCGGGTGGTCAGGATCAAGGGCGCGAAGCAGGTCGCCCTGATCACCGGCGAGGAGAAGATCCTTCCGCCCGACGCGCGCTACTTCCTGTGTACCGCCGAAAGCATGCCGGTGGACCGTGATTTCGCGTTCGTCGCGCTCGACGAGGCCCAGCTCGGCGCCGATCCCGAGCGCGGCCATGTCTTCACCGACCGCCTGCTCCGCGCGCGCGGGCGCGAGGAGACGATGATCCTCGGATCCGAGAGCCTCGCGCCGATGGTGCGCGCCTTGCTGCCCAAGGCTGACATTATCGGCCGGCCGCGCTTCTCGACTTTGACCTATGCCGGCCCGACCAAGCTGTCGCGGCTGCCGCCGCGATCCGCGATCGTCGCCTTCTCCGCCGAGCAGGTCTATGCCGTTGCCGAGATGCTGCGGCGAATGCGCGGGGGCGCCGCGGTGGTGATGGGCGCGCTCAGCCCGCGCACGCGCAACGCCCAGGTCGCGATGTACCAGGCCGGCGAGGTCGATTATCTCGTCGCCACCGACGCGATCGGCATGGGCCTCAACATGGATGTCAGCCATGTCGCCTTTGCCGGCCTGTCGAAATTCGACGGCCATCGCCGGCGTCGGCTCACTCCTGCGGAAATGGCGCAGATCGCGGGCCGCGCAGGACGCCACCAGCGCGACGGCACGTTCGGCACCCTGACGCTGGAGGGCGAGCGCAGCGCCGAATTCCGCCCCGAGGAGATAGAGGCGATCGAGGAGCATCGCTTCGAGCCGCTCTCCTCTTTGTTCTGGCGCGAATCGGATCTCGATTTCCGAAGCGTGGAGGCGCTGGTGCGATCGCTCGAGCGGCGCCCCGACAAGGCGGTCCTTCGCGCCGCGCCCGAAGCGATCGATCTCGCCGTGCTCAAGCGCCTCGCCGGCGACCCGGAAGCGCGCGATCGCGCGGTCGGAGAGATTATGGTGCGGCGGCTGTGGGCAGCGTGCGGGCTTCCCGACTTCCGCAAGACCGGTCCGGATCATCATGCCCGCCTGGTGTCGCGAATCTTCGCGCATCTCAGCGAGGGCGACGGGCGAATTCCCCAGGCCTGGTATGCCGGCCAGCTCGCCCAGCTCGACAATGTCCAGGGCGACATCGACACGCTTGCCGACCGGATCGCCGGGGTCCGCACCTGGGCCTATATCGCGCACCGCGCCGACTGGCTCGCCGACCCCGCGGGGATGGCCGCGCGCACCGGCGGGGTCGAAGAGAAATTGTCGGACGCACTCCACGAGCGGCTGACCCAGCGCTTCGTCGATCGGCGCACCTCCGTGCTGCTTCGCGACATCGGCGGCAAGGGCGCCGGCGAGTTTCCGGTGATCGTCGACGAGCAGGGCGACGTCACCGTCGGCTCCTTCCCGATCGGCCGGATGGAGGGCTTCTCGTTCGAGGTCGATCCGTCGGCCCGCCACGCCGATCGCAAGATGCTGCTCGCCACTGCGGAGCGCCGGCTGAGCGGCGAATATGAAAAGCGAGCAGCGGCTTTGGTCGCCGACAGCGACGATCATTTCTCCTTGCGCACCGAGCCGGATCTGCCGGTCGCAATCCTATGGCGAAATCACGAGGTCGCCAGGCTCGGCGTCGGCAAGAACCTGCTGTCGCCGCGCGTGCTGATCGACCGCCGGCTCGACCGTGTTTCGGACCGGGGCCGCGAGGCTGCGGTCGCACGGCTCGACACATGGGTGCGCGGTCAGGTCGAGCGCTCGCTCGGCCAGCTGCGCCGCGCCGGAGCGGCGGCGCAGGATCCGGCGGCGCCTCCCGGCGTGCGGGCGGTGCTCGCCCTGATGGTCGACGAAGGCGGGATCG
>JAQGLD010000237.1 GCA_028293055.1 Alphaproteobacteria bacterium | reverse complement strand
AGTCGCTGACGTCGCCTGCGACGGATGACGACGCCCGCGGGCCCGCTCTCCCCACACGCTACCCGGCTCCGCGACCTTCGGTGCGGACAACCTGCGTTCCGGAGGTGAGTCATGGCCAAGGAAGAGCTCCTGACCATGGAAGGGCAGATCGACGAGATCCTGCCCGATGGGCGCTTCGGAGTCCGTCTCGACAATGATCACCGGATCATTGCCTACACCGCCGGCAAGATGCGGCGTTTCCGCATTCGCTCCGTGGTCGGGGACCGGGTCATCGTCGAGATGACTCCCTACGATCTCACCAAGGGTCGGATCGTGTTTCGCGAGAAGACCCCGGGTGGCGCCGGTCCGGGCCAGAAGCGCCGGACGTTCAAGCGCTAGGTCACGGATTGCCGCTCCGGCAATTGCCTTGCCTCGCGGTTGGCGGCTTCAGCACAATATCGGGTCGCCGCTGGCCTTGCCATGCAAGGCGGCCCGTCTCCAGAGCGGCTCAAGAGCCGCATCAAACACAAAGAGAAGAAATGAACAGACCAAGACTATTCCTGCCGCTCGCGCTCGAACGCGCGATGGCGGCGCAGCCGGCGCTTCATGTCGCCGCCGCTTCGGCCCGACGCCGATCGGGGACGCTCGAAGCCGCAGAGCTCAGGGAGATCGTCGCATCCATGATCGGATGAGGCGCTTATCCCGATTTCGCCAGGCCCTTCCCCGTCCGCGGGGAGGGGCCTTCATTTTGAGTCCAGCCTCGCGCTGCGGCCTGTTGCGGATCCGCGTTCAGGCGCCGACGCGTCCAGACGGACGACGGGACTCCGCCGGGCATGGCCCGCGCGAGCCCTAGCTGATACAAGCCGCTCATCAGGCGGCCAATCCTCGGCTATTGCCGACCTGACCGAGGGCCATCAAGGCTCGCTTACCAGCAGGAGATTCGCATGGGCTTCGGCCTTCTGACCCGTTCGGCTTCAAGTCTAAGTCACGCTCGCCGCCACGGGCGACCGCTTTTCGGAGGACTTCGCTGATGGAGCCGCGGCTGGTCATCGCCTATTCGATGATTGCGATCATGGCAGTTTCGGCGGTGATTCTGTATCTCGTCCTGAGCCGCCATCGGCGCGCCGACCGCCGCGCCTGGCGGGTCGAAGAGAAGCTTCGGCTCCGCCGCCGCAAGGACGCCGCCCGCGAGGCGGAGACCGAGCGCTGAGCTGCCGGATTTGCAAAAAACGGCCGCCTCGCCTAAACGGAGGTCTGCTACTAGTCGCAAATTGACGGTCTTTGGCGCTTTGCGGCTCCTTTTTCCTTCTCTCGCCTCTCCTAGCTCCGGAGAGCCGATTGGCGGCTCGCCACAGAAGGGAAAAACCATATGAGCACGATTGGAACCGTGAAGTTCTTCAACGCCGACAAGGGCTATGGCTTCATCCAGCCCGAGGGCGGCGGCAACGACGCCTTCGTTCACATCAGCGCCGTCCAGGCCGCCGGCATGCAGACGCTCGATCGCGATCAGCGAGTCTCGTTCGATCTCGAAACCGATCGTCGTGGCAAGACCAGCGCAGTCAATCTCCAGTCGGCTTGAGGGCGAAGCGGGGGCCGCAAGGCGCCCGCTCCACCACTGACCGCACCAGCTTTGCTGGGCCGGATCGTCTCGCGGTGAACCCCGCCGAGACGATCCATCGGACTGAAACCGCTCCAGGAGGGCAGATGTCCACACAAGTCGAATTCTATTCCGCGCGCGCCGCCGAAGCCCGCGCTGCCGCCAATGCGGCCACCCTCGACAATGTCCGCGATCGTTGCATGCGGTCGGCGCTTGCCTGGGAAGACATGGCCGCGCGAGCGACACGGACCGAGGCGGTTCGTGCCAAGACCGTCGCCGAAAAGGCGGCTGCACGCGAAGATCGCCTTTAGGCGGGGCGTCGGGCAGCCGGGGCGCGTAGCCGTCGAGGCGCGCGCCCGGCCGGCCTGCGGCGGTAGCTGTTGGATTTTCCTGATCTAGATCAATGAGCTTGTGCTTTCATGCTGTTAGCCTCACCAAGCGTCTAGTTGCGTTGGGGGAAGTATGGTCGCGAACGATAGGGCAGCAATGCCCCCGCTGACGCGCAAGCTGCGGCGCCTCGGCCAGCTCACCGACGCGGATATCGACCTGCTCGAATCGCTGCCGATGACGGTAAGGGCGGTCGCAAGCTCGCATTACTTGGTCAGGGAGGGCGCTCCAGCGCCCGATTGCTGCCTGCTGGTTTCCGGCTATGCCTGCCGCAGCAAGCTCGCCGCCAATGGCGGCCGTCAGATCGTCTCCTTTCATTTGCCGGGCGACCTGATGGACCTGCAGCACCTCCTGCTTTCAGTGGCAGACCACAATGTCCAAACAATCTCGGAAGCGGTCGTCGCCTGGATCCCGCGGACCGAGATCAGGCGAGTCATCGCCGCCAGCCCGCGCATCGCCGACGCTCTGTGGCGCGACACCCTGATCGACGCCTCGATCTTCCGCGAATGGGTGCTCAATGTCGGTCGGCGCGACGCCAGGACGAGGATCGC
>JAQGLD010000027.1 GCA_028293055.1 Alphaproteobacteria bacterium | reverse complement strand
CGGTCACCGCGGAGAGGGTGGCGTCCTTCAACTGGCCGCCTTCATGTTCGACCAAGACGAGCGCAATCATCCCACTACTCCTGCAGTCTTGAGGCGATCGATCAATTCGTCGACCGAGGCCACCTTGATCCCCGCCTCGCGCTTCGACGGCTCGCGGACATTGAGGGTCTCCAGCCGCGGAGCGGTGTCGACGCCGTAATCGGCCGGGGTCTTGTTCGCCAAGGGCTTGGACTTGGCCTTCATGATGTTGGGAAGGCTCGCATAACGCGGCTCGTTGAGGCGAAGGTCGGTGGTGACGATCGCCGGGAGCTTGAGCTTCACCGTCTCGAGCCCGCCATCGACCTCGCGGGTGACATTGACCGACTCCCCGTCGACCTCGACCTTCGAGGCGAAGGTGCCCTGCGCCCAGCCGAGCAAGGCGGCGAGCATCTGGCCGGTCTGGTTCGAATCGTCGTCGATCGCCTGCTTGCCGAGAATGACCAGGCCAGGCTGCTCCTCCTCGGCGATCTTCGCCAGGATCTTGGCCACCGCGAGCGGCTCGACCGGATCGTCGGTCTGGACCAGGATCGCGCGGTCGGCGCCCATCGCGAGGGCGGTGCGAAGCGTCTCCTGAGCCTTGGCAGGCCCGATCGACACCGCGACCACTTCGGTCGCCACGCCCTTCTCGCGAAGCCGCAGCGCTTCCTCGATCGCAATCTCGTCGAACGGGTTCATCGACATCTTCACATTGGCGAGGTCGACCCCGGTGCCGTCCGACTTGACCCGCGGCTTCACATTATAATCGATCACCCGCTTGACGGGCACCAGCAGCTTCATTTCGACCCTCTTCTCAGGACCATCTCACGCAGCAAGCGCTACTGAATACAGGTTCGCCAAGCGGCCCACGATCCGCATCGGCCGAGGCAGTGCCCGCCAACACGTAACCGAGCTAGAGCGATATCATATAGTCGAAGATGTGTGCGTGCGTGAGGGCGAGGGGAGGCAACGGGAGCCGCGAGCCACCCGGGAGCTGCGCCGCGGCCTTCTTGTCCAGACCAACAACCGCACAGACTGCAACTGCGATGGTGCCGAATATCAATCCGCGTCGACCAATCACGCGTGTGTGATGTTTCCTGGTGTTCATGCTGGCTTTCCTTTCGAAAGCGGCTCCACGATGGGAGCAGCCTGAACTGCCCTCGACTTCTCATCGAAAAGCATCGTCCAGCGCTCCTCAGGATCATATCGGGGCCAGGTTGGCAGACCGGGATGGTTCGGATCACCTGTCCAACTGAAGCGGGCCCAGGCACGGCTCACCGCGTCAGCCAGAGCGTAACGCGCAGGGTTGGGTCCTACCGCGCCGAGGGAATCGGCCTGGTCGAACACGAACGGGATATCGATGCCATGGACGGCACCGTATTTTCCGCCGAACAACGGAGATCGCCAGTCGAACCGGTACATGTAGACCTTCGCGCCGGCCGCGACCCTGTGCTCTGCTTGGCGCACGGCCCTGTTCCTCATCGCAATGTCGGTCGCTATCAGGAAAAAGGTGTCGGCTGGACTTAGGCCCGGATGAGCGGCCCTGTAGGCATTGATCAAGAGATCAGCTTCGGCCGGAGACTTCGCTGTCAGGCTCGCAACCCGCGTCCGCAAGCCTTCTGCATCTGCGTTGAATGCCGCCTGATCGCCAGCGAACAGCAGCCGCGCCTCGTCATGCGTGGTTCCAATGATCATTGGAACCACGCCAGCCGCCGGGGGACCTCGCAACAGGTCCGTTTGAAGGATCGTGACGCCATCGGCGACAGGCCCCATTTTGACCAGGGCGGGATCCGAGACCACCGCCGCAACAAGCTGCCGCGACGGGAGCTCGAGCAGCCTTCTCCAATCAGACGGCCTCAGACCAGCTCCGGCGATTACCTTCTCGGCAAGCTTCGTTGCGCCGTCCACGCTCATAGCCGAGATGTTCGAGCCGCTTTGGACGATCGCCTTGTGGAACAGGCCCCTGGCAGCCGGCATCGATCCCAGAGCCGACACCTTGCCCGCGCCTCCCGACTCCCCGAACAGGGTCACATTGTGCGGATCGCCGCCGAACTGCGAGATGTTCGTGCGTACCCACTTCAGCGCGAGGATGATATCGAGCAGCCCCACATTTCCAGACGACTGGTATTCCTCGCCTGCGATCTCGGCGAGGTGAAGAAAACCAAAGACGTTCAGCCGGTGGTTCAGGGATACGACTACGACATCTCCGATATCGGCAAGCCGCTCGCCGTCATAGGGCGCCGAGCCCGACGATCCCGCGAAGAAGCCACCCCCATGCAACCAAACCATCACCGGCTTCTTGCGAGCGTTCGTGGCGAAGCCCGGCGTCCAGACATTGAGCGCCAGGCAATTTTCGTCCATTGGTTGCCGGATGGTGATGGCGGGGCCCACCAGGGCCTGGATCTCGGGCAAGGCAAACAGCCCCATCGTGGCGTTTCGGTCTTGGGGACAGGCTGGGCCAAGTTCCAGGGCGTCGCGAACGCCAGCCCAGGACGGAGCGGGCGCTGCCGGGCGAAAGCGCGCCTCGCCAGAAACCGAAGCCCCGTAGGGAATTCCGCGAAACCGGACAATCCGACGTCGTCGTTCCCCGCGCAGCTTCCCGTTCGTGACCTCGACGATGTCGTGGTTAAGCGTTCTTGACACGGCAAACTCCTCTGTTTTGGAGGAAGGCATCCCCCACCCTCCGAAATTCGACCGCCTTGAGTGCTAGCGCTTCAAAATCTTTCGGGATCGAAAAGGCTTTGCGGATCAAGCGCGTAAGGGGCGAGCCGGCGGTGGCAGCACGATCCTTATAGGGCGAAGATCTTCCCGGGATTGAACAGGTCATGCGGATCCAGGGCGCGCTTGAGAGTCCGCATGATCTCGACCGCATCTCCGAGCTCCTCTACTAGCCAATCCTGCTTACCGAGGCCGATTCCATGTTCCCCTGTGCAAGTCCCGTCCATGAGGAGAGCGCGGCGCACGAGCCGAGCGTTGATGGCGCCGGCTTCGGCCAGCTCGTCAGGCGAATGCGGATCAAGTGAGAAGACGACGTGAAAATTTCCATCGCCGACATGGCCGAGAATAGTGGCCGGTACCGACGCTTTCTGCAGATCCTGCTTGGTCTCCGATATGCATTCGGCCAGACGGCTGATCGGCACGCACACGTCGGTGGCCCAGCCGGTCGCGCCGGGGCGCATGTTGACGGCGGCGTAATAAGCCTCATGACGAGCCTTCCAGAGCTTGGAACGCTCTTCCGGCAGGTTGGACCAGCGAAACTCGCCACCGCCATTGGCGGCAGCCAGTTCACTGACGGTCTCGACCTGCTCCTTCACGTATGTCGGAGAGCCGTGAAACTCGAAGAAAAGCGTCGTCAGCTCAGGGTAATCGAGGTTGGACCAGGCATTCACCGCCTTCATCTGGACGTCGTCCAGAATTTCGACCCGCGCCAGCGGGATGCCGAGCTGGATTGATTGCACGACCGTGTCGACCGCACCTGCCAAGGTTTCAAAGCTGCATACCGCGGATGAAATCGCCTCAGGAATCCCGAACAATCGCAGCGTTACTTCGGTGATGATCCCAAGGGTCCCCTCCGAGCCGACATACAGCCTGGTAAGATCGAACCCTGCCGCCGACTTTCGCGCCCTTCGAGCTGTTCGGATCACCCGGCCGTCGGGCGTGACCACCTTGAGGGAGAGGACGGCCTCACGCATGGTGCCATAGCGCACGGCGTTAGTTCCGGAAGCTCGCGTGGCGGCCATCCCGCCGATCGTTGCGTTGGCACCGGGATCGATGGGGAAAAAGAGTCCCATATTGCGCAAATGCTCGTTCAATTGCTCGCGCCTGACGCCGGCCTGCACAGTACAGTCTAGATCGTCCGCATTGACCTCTACGATCTCGGTCATTTCAGACAGATCCACCGAGATCCCGCCCCTGACGGGGAGCGTGTTACCCTCGATCGACGTACCAGCACCAAAGGGAATGATCGGGATGCTGGCCGGGACGCAAATCTGGACGATGGCTACCACTTCGTCGGTGGAGTGCGCGAAGATGACCGCGTCGGGAAGCCTAGGCTCGAAATGAGCCTCGCTGCAGCCGTGCTGATGCCGCATCGCCTGGCCGAGATGGAGGCGGCTACCAAATAGTGCGCGCAGTTCGTCGACCACTGTAACTGGCAGCGGCGGGCGTGGCGGAGCAGCTTCGAGAACGCTCATCTGCCTATTCCTTCGTGACTGATCTCCGGAGTGTTTTCGCCGGTTCGACGAAGCGCCAGTGCCAATACGCCAGCCACGACCAGGCTGATGGCGAGCACCGCGAAGCTGGCGCCATACCCATAACGATCCTTGAGCAAGCCGATCGCCGAGGGCCCGAAATACCCGCCGAGATTGCCGACCGCGTTGATCAGCGCAATTCCGCCAGCCGCGCCGGTACCACCCAGGAATGAAGACGGAAGCGTCCAAAAGACCGGCAATGTCGCGTAGATGCCGACCGCAGCGATGACAAAGAGTATGAGCCGCAGCGCCGGCGCGTCGACCAACGCGCCGGCACCGAAGGCGAGGCCAGCGAGCAGGGCCGGGAGGGCGATATGCCAGCGGCGCTCGCGCGAACGATCCGAATGGTGTGCCCATATCAGCATGGCCGGAATGACCGCCAGATAGGGGATAGCGCTGAGGAAGCCGACCTGCTGGTTCGATAGTCCCCCGAAGCCCTTGATCGCCTGAGGCGCCCAGAAACTAAAGCCATAGAGGGCAACGACTATGCCAAAATAGATCGAAGCCAGATGCCATACTCGTGCACCCGTAAGGCCGCTTCGCAGCGTCGTGCTCGTTGCCGGCTCGGCGACCAGGGCCGCCTCGATCGCCTCCGCCTCTGCGGCCGTGAGCCATCGGGCGTTGCGGGGGCGATCAGGAAGCAGACGCAAGACCATGATACCCAGGATTATTGCGGGTAGTCCCTCCAGGAGAAACATCGACTGCCAGCCGTGAAAGCCAAAAAGCTGGGTGCCGAGAAGCCATGTCGAGACGGGGGCCCCGACGGCGCTGGACAGCGGCAAGGCAATCAAAAACCTGCTCGTGATCCGAGCGCGCACCGGAGCTGGAAACCAGTAGGTCAGGTAGAGGATGATGCCAGGGAAGAAACCTGCTTCCGCCATGCCGAGGAAGAAGCGCACGATCCAGAAGCTGACAGGCCCCACGACGAATGCCATCGAGATGGACAGCAAGCCCCAGGTGACCAGGATGCGGGAAATCCACCGACGGGCTCCGACACGCTCGAGAATCACGTTCGATGGTATTTCAAAGAGAAAATAGCCCAAGAAGAAGATGCCGGCGCCGGTTCCATAGGCCGCGGCCGAAAGGCCCAGATCGGCGTTCATGGTCAAGGCCGCGAAACCAATATTTACGCGGTCGAGAAATGAAACGAAATAGAGCAGCACGATGAACGGCAGCAGGCGCCAGGCTGCTTTGCCCAGCGATGCATGGGCCGCACCATCGCCCGATAG
>JAQGLD010000188.1 GCA_028293055.1 Alphaproteobacteria bacterium | reverse complement strand
TTGCCGGTCTCCGCCACCGCCTGGTCGGTGAAGACGATCGCGCCGCCATCCTCGGGCGCGGCCTTGCGATACAGCCGATCGAGATAGACCTGCAGGTAAGCGAGCTGCACGCCGGAGCGCGGATCGTCGAGATTGTCGATGATCTTCTGCGCGGTATCCTCGCCATGCTCGAGCGTGATGCCGAGCGCTGCGGTGGTTCCGACGATCACCTCGAGCACATTGGCATTGCTCATCGGCTCGACCCTGAGCCGCTTGTCGAACAGGGTCGGGACCTTCTTCTCGAAATGGTGGAGCTGGGCGAGATATTCCTCGCGCAGGCTGATGACGATCTTGCACGCCGCGTTGGAGTCGAGCAGCCCGGCGATCGTGGCGATGAACTTGTCCTGCTCCTCGGCGCTGCCGAGGACGAACAATTCCTCGAACTGGTCGAAGATCAGGAAGACCGGCCGGAGATGGTCGAGATAGAGCGAGCGCACCGCTTCCTCGGTCGACGAGTCCTTCGCAATCTCGGTCACCGCATGGGCGCGTATCTCGCGCTCGAGCGAAATGTTGATGTCCTCCTGGCGGCGGACATAGACCTGGAACCAGTCGGTCGGCTGGAATCGATTGGCGAGCCCGCACTGGATCAGGCTGGTCTTGCCGGTGCCGGACTGGCCGTAGACCAGCACCAGATCGCCCTCGAACACCAGGCAGTAGAGATCGGCAATCTCCTGGCACCGGCCGAAATAGATTGCCCGATCGTCGCGGCCATAGGCGTCGAGGAATTTGAACGGCGATGTCATGGCCGTTTCACCCGGTCGCGAAATTCCTCCATCAGCCCCTTGATCGGGAGATAGATTGCGAGTTCGGCGGCGCTCATCGCGTTCGAGATCACCAGGCGGTCGCTGATGTCGGCGATCGACAGATAATGATAGGCGTCCTGCGACGCGTCGTAATGATTGTAGAAATAGATCTTGGTCTTGGCGTTTCCGGTCAGCGCGTTCTGGTCGATCAGGAACGGGGTCAGGTTGAGATAGTGGGTCGCGTCCGCGACGTCCTTGAGCAGGATCACCGATTCATTGTCGGTGAAGGCGACCCTGATCTCGTCGGAATCGACGAAACCCGCGGTGACTCGATCGAGCATGACCTGGCGATGGCTGAACTCCGCCGGCTTGTGCCGGGTCTTGCGAATCGCGATGCCCTTGATCGTCGCGAGCTTGTAGCCGACGATGAAGGCGAGGTCCGAGAGCAGTGTCCCCAGCGCATCCTCGGCCTGCATGCAGGCGCTCTCCATCTCCGCCGCAGCGACCTTGCCGCCGGCCAGGTTGGAGCGCAATTGCTCCATGGATCGGTGCGCCTGATCGGAGGGCGCATCTTTCAGCGCCTCGGCGAGCCGGTCGCATTCGGTCATGAACGGTGCGATTCCGTTCGCCTTGAGGATCTCGTCGACGAGGACGAAGAAAGCGGGATAGTCGAAGCTGCGCTGCTGCTGCTCGTCGAGCTTTTCGAACGCATCGATCGAATCCCATTGCTCGGCGGTGATCGCGAGGGCGGGATTGTCGTAAATCGCATTCCACAGCTGGGAGACCAGGGCGAAGCTGAACAATTTGGCGACCGTCTCGTAGGTGAGAGCGAGCTGGCGAAGGCGGTCCTCGTCGACCGTGTCGCTGACGAACAGCTTGCGCAATTGCTCGCCGACCGGCGAGGGGAAGGCGTCCATCACCATCTGCCGCACGGTGCGCAGGTCCTGAGTCCCGGTGCGCTGGGAGATTTCGAGCAGCACGCTCACTTCCGGGCTGAACGGCGCGATCGCGTTGAACAATCTGCCGATCAGGCCGTCGCTGACCGGGGCGCCGGGCTGTCCGGTGGGAGCGGCGCCGCTGATCACCACTTCGGTCTCGGCCTGCTCGGGAAGCTTCCAGGCCAGCGCAGCCTCGCCGTCGGGATGCACGTACAGGCCCCAGGTCAAAGCCGCATCGACCGGCGTTGAATCGTCGCCCATCTGCAGGCCGCGAAAGTCGCCAATCTCGCGGCGATGGTCGTAGCGGGTCGCGATCAGCGCGCAGGCGGAATCGAACGACTCCTTGATCGTGCTGGCGCCGGCCAGCGCCTGGTAGAATTGCTCGGCGAACTCGGTCGCCATCGTGTCGTCGACCGGTACCTGGGTTGCGATCACCGCCTTGACGCCATTTTCGAGCAGGGCCTTGACCTGTCCGCGCGTCGCGCAGCCGTTCAGGAAAACGAGCTGAAGTCCGGCGGAAAGGCCCATCAGCCTGGCGAGACCGCCGGCCTGGGCCGCTTCGTTGCCGCCCGACGGGGTCTCGAGCTCGAGCGCGCTGCCATTGGCGTGGCCGCCATAATGGAAGATCGCGATCTGGTCGTTGAAGCGGTTGAACAGGCCGAACACATCCTGGACCGCCGCGTCCGGCTCCACCTCGACCCGGATGTAGCGCTTGTCCTCATATTGGCTGAGCGCTTCGGAAATGCTCTTGCGCTCGCCCGACAGCATGTTGAGGTGATCGTCGGGATCGTTGGCGAAAGCGAGCAGGATCACCGGAGCCTGGGTGGGGCCGTTCATCGCGAGGCCAGCGTGGCGGGAGCCGACGGGACCGGTTCGGGCACGCGCTTCACGAAGCGACGCCCGCTGCTGGCGGCGGATCGCCGGCAACCTGCGGAGCGGCGGCGCGCGCGACGGTCACCCGCATGTCCTTGACGAACCAGTCGTCGCTGGCCGGCTTGGCGGCCTCGTCGGGAAGCTCGTCGGCGCTTCCGAAGCCGCGGTCGGAGGCCAAAGGCGCGAGCTCGAGCAGGAAATCGTCGACCCGCTCGGTGCTGACGACCAGCTTGAGGCGCTCGAGCGTCCGCTCGGCGCCGTCATCGACCGAAAAGCGCACCCTTGGCGACGGCCGCGTCTTGCCGACGATCATCGTCATCCAGTCCCCGCCCGGCGCGACCTGGTCGTTGGCCATGACATCGACCCCATAGTCGCTGGTGAAATGGAGCAGGACGAAATTGAGCACCTGCGCGCTTCGGTTGCGCAGCTTCAGCTTGCCCTCGACCGCATGCCAGGCGCCGTCCTTCTGCGTGGATTCCAGCGCGATATCGGCCCCGTCATGGACCTGTTCCGAGCCGTCGTCGCCTTGCTGCGCGAAGACGAAGTCGACGAGCGCCGGATCGAGCTGCGGCCGCGGGTTGCGAAGCGCGAAGCTGCGCTGCCACTGCGCGACATGCTTGAGCAGGCGGACCGGCCGTTCGGTCCAGCCGCTTGCCGGGCCAATCGCCGCCTTCTGAACCTGGAGATCCGCATCGCGCGCCTCGATGCCGAGGACCTCCGCCTGCTGCACCAGGCGATAGCCGTCGTCGGTGCCGGGAGCGACGAGCACGACATTGGCGGTGGAGTCCGCGGCGAGCGCTGCTTCGAGATCCTTGCGGACGGAGTCGTCGCCTTCGAACGCGACCGCCAGCGGCGCTGCGGGAAGGCTGATGATCTCGGCTCGGTAGCGCATCGCCGGATCGCCGTCGAAGTCGAGGGCGACATCGCTGGACTGGGCGCCGACCCGGACCGTCGCAGCGACC
>JAQGLD010000176.1 GCA_028293055.1 Alphaproteobacteria bacterium | reverse complement strand
CGTTCGGGACGGTCTTGGGAAGTGCCGTGGCGGTGGGGTTCGGCGCCGAAGGCGAGTGGCGGGACCAGCCCCAGAAAACCAGGGCGCCGACGACGACGAGAAGGATGAGGATCAGAAGAATTCCGGTTCCCCCCGTTGGTCGTTCGGCGGTTCTGACGCCATGGTGTAAGGCTCCTGTTCGTGCGCTGTCCAAACCCGGCAGGTTGGCGAGAGTTGCGGAAGACGGAAATTTGAATTGCGGGCTCAGAAACGCCGGCTGACCCCGGCATAGAGCTCCACATCGGGCGCGTCGCGAGAGAGGCCGACATTGGTGCCGATATCGACCTGAAGGTCGGGCTTCGCCGTCCAGGCCAAGGCGAGACCGCCGAGCAGCTGGTCGCTGGAACCGGTGGGATCCTCGTCGTGCATCTCCGCAAGCTCGAAAGTGGCCTCGACATCGTGG
Organism: Alphaproteobacteria bacterium; assembly: GCA_028293055.1. Taxonomy (GTDB): domain Bacteria; phylum Pseudomonadota; class Alphaproteobacteria; order Sphingomonadales; family Sphingomonadaceae; genus Allosphingosinicella. The sequence continues at coordinate 2,941 of JAQGLD010000176.1, read as the reverse complement.
CCGAGATCGGCGTCGAGACCCAGCACGCCGCTATAAGCGAGGTGGCGGCCATGGCGATCCGCATCGGGCGCCGCATCCACCTCGCTGGTAAAGTCGAGCTGAAGGCCATGGGGCAGCTTCCAGCTTGCCGGGACGATCAGGCTTGCGCCCCATGTGCCGGCTCCGAGCGGATCGGAGCCGGTCGGGAGCGACACCACTGGCATCACGGCGACGGAGAAACCGGAGCCGTCCGGATGGATCAGATTCTGTCGCAGCGCCAGTCTGAGGTCGCCGGACCCGGTCTGGCGCCGGACAGTTCCGGCGCCGTCGCGCACGCGCTCGAATCCGATCGCAGTCCAGCCCGCCTGGACCTCGAGCGTGTCGGTGAGGCCGTAGCGCACGAGGGTGTCGCCGAAGGCGAAGTCGTCGGTGCGGGTGCCGCCCTGGCGGTCGAGGGTCCAGTCGGCAAGGCCGACTTCGATCGAGGCATGGCCCGGATCGATCGTGCAGGCCGGCGTGCCCATGCCGGGCCGGTCGGGACAATAATCGCGAAGGTCCGCTGCGGAGGCGGGCGAGGCGGCGCAGAGGCAGGCGGCTGCGGCGGTGCCGGCGAAGAGAACGAATCTGCGAAGGCTGGAGATCATGATGTGCCTCGTCGAGAGTCGCAGCAGAGCGCAGCGACTCCATTTCCGGTTCCATACCGGCCAGAACTTTCCCTGTCGCGCGGCGAACGAAGCGCTAAGACGGATCGCAATGGCGCACCGTCTTCGTCCACTCGCCCAGCTCCAGGCCGAGCAGAAGCTCGCCTCCTCGCCGCGCGATCATGCCGCGCTGTCTGCCTCCGCCGGAACCGGCAAGACCCATGTCCTGACCGCTCGCGTGCTTCGCCTGCTCCTCTCCGGAGTCGACCCGGCATCGATCCTTTGCCTAACCTTCACCAAGGCCGGTGCGGCCGAAATGGCCGATCGGATCCACGCGCGGCTCGCTTATTGGGTGCGGCTGAAGGACAATGCACTGGGTCGCGAGCTGCATGCGCTCGGCGAGCCGACAGGGCAGGACCATCGCGACAAGGCGCGCACGCTCTTCGCCAGGGTGCTCGACGCGGCGGGCGGCGGCCTGAGGATTCAGACGATCCATGCCTTCGCCCAGGGGCTGCTCGCCGCTTTCCCGACCGAGGCGGGGCTCACCCCCGGCTTTCGCCCGCTCGACGGCCGCGAAGAGCAGGCTCTCGCCCGCCAGACTCTCGCCGAGATGCTGGTCCGCGCCGAGGAGCATGGCAGCGAGCAGCTGATCCGCGACCTCCAGTCGCTCAGCCATAGGCTCGGCGAAGGCGGGGCTGAGGGTTTCTTGAGGCAATGCGGCCGGGCACCCGACGCGCTCGCATCGCTCGGGCCGCCGGAGCTGATCGAGGATCGACTGCGCGCCGCCTTCGCCTTGCCGGCGGGCGATATAGACGAGGCGATCGGCGGCGAATGCTGCGACGATCGCTTCGATGTCGCGGGCTTGCGCCGGCTCGGCCAGCTCAACGGCCAATGGGGCACGAAGAGCGGGCTCGATCGCGCGTCGCTGTGCGAGCAATGGCTCTGCGCCGAGCCGGCCGAGCGGGGACGGCTGCTCGACCGGCTCCATACGGTCTGGGCGCGCGCCGACGGCGAGATGCGCAGCTTTGCGCGCGGCCAGGCGCCGCAGGACGAAGACTATTTCGAGGCCGCGACCCGCGCCTTCGAATCCTGCTCGCGGTTGCTGCTGATGCGGCGCACTGCCGCCTTCGTCGCCAGCCTCGCCGCAGGGCTGCGCGTGGGCCAGGCCTTCGCAGCCGCTTATGCTGCGGCCAAGAGAAGCTCCGGCGCGGTCGATTTTGACGATCTCATCCGCTGGGCCGAGCGCCTCCTGCTCACTCCGGGCATGGGCGATTGGGTGCGCTACAAGCTCGACCAGTCGACCGATCATATCCTGGTCGACGAGGCGCAGGACACCAACCAGTCCCAATGGAACATCGTCCGCGCCCTCGCTTCCGAATATTTCGCGGGGGAGGGCGCCTCGCAGCGCCCGCGCTCCCTGTTCACCGTCGGCGACTACAAACAGGCCATCTTCGGCTTCCAGGGCACCGATCCGATCGCCTTCGAGGCGGCACGCATCTGGTTCGCGGCTCAGGCCCGGGCCGTCGATCGCGATTTCCTCGACCTGTCGATGGACCGCAGCTTTCGCTCCTCTCCGGCCCTGCTCGAAGTGGTCGACAGGGTGATCGAGGACCTGGGCTACCAGAGCCTCGGTCTTCCCGCGCCGCCTCGTCCGCACGGCAGCGCGCATGCCGGGCGTGCCGGCTCGGTGACCCTCTGGCAGGCCTATTCCGACGAGGTCCAGCTCGGCGACGATAATGTCGGGGAGGAAGGCTGGGTCAGCGACACCGTCCGCGCCTATGCGGCAAGGCTTGCAAAGCAGGTGCGCCGCTGGATCGAGGACCCGTTCGTGCTCGAGGGCAAGAAGCGACCGGTCCGGCCCGAGGATATCCTGATCCTCGTGCGCAGGCGCGGCGACCTCGCCTCTCTGGTCGTCGCCCGCCTCCATGCCGAAGGCGTGCCGGTCGCGGGGGTCGACCGGCTGCTGCTGACCGCGCCGCTGGCGGTGCGCGACCTGCTCGCCGGATTGCGCTTCGCGGCGCAGCCGCTCGACGATCTCAACCTCGCCAGCCTGCTGGTCTCGCCCTTGTTCGGCTGGTCGCAGGACCAGTTGTTCGAGCTGAGCTTCGGCCGGGAAGGACCGTTGTGGCCACGGCTTCGAGAGGTTGCCGGAGAGAAGCAGGCAGCGACCCTGGCCCGGCTCCAATCCCTGCTCGCCATGGCCGATTATACGAGTCCGCATCAATTCCTGGAAACCATCCTCATCGGCGAGATGGACGGACGGCGCAAGCTGCTCGAGCGCCTCGGCCCCGAGGCGCGGGATCCGATCGAGGAGCTGCTTG
>JAQGLD010000017.1 GCA_028293055.1 Alphaproteobacteria bacterium | reverse complement strand
GGCGAGATCGCCGGTGGCGAGGAACGTCGCGCTCATCTCGGATTGGCAGGAATGTGATGACACATAACAATTTCCTAGCAAATCATGAAAGCGCTTGCAAGACTATCCGCGACGGCCTTATTTCGTCCACCACAAAGCAGGAGAGCGCGACGTGCGGCGGATTCATGAGGTCGGATATGCGGCCATGCTGTGCCTTGCGGCCTCGGCCCCTGCCCAGATTCCTCCGCCCTCGGCGGCCGAGACCGCGGCGCGTGCCGCTTATGACGCGCTTCCGGTCACGCAGGGAAGCGGGCCCTATCCGGCGATCAAGACGGTGGTGCCCGGCCTCGCCGAGCATGTCGTCTACCGGCCGCGAGACCTGGCGCGTTTCGGCAGGCGCAAGCTCGGGGTGTTGTTATGGGGCAATGGCGGCTGCCGCGACGACGGCGCGAGCGCGCGCTTCCACCTCACGGAGATCGCCTCGCACGGTTTCCTGGTGATTGCTCCGGGACGGATCTTGAGCGGGCCGGGCGCCCCGCCGCCGGTGCCGGAGCCGAGGGGTGTCGGGGCGGCCGGATCGCCGCCTGCGCCCAAGACGAGCACTGCGGATGTGCTCGCCGGGCTCGACTGGGCGCTGGCCGAAAACCGCCGCGCCGCAAGCCCCTATTACGGACGGATCGACCCGAGTGCGGTGGCGGTGTCCGGCCATAGCTGCGGCGGGCTGCAGGCGATCGAAGCCGGCGCCGATCCGCGCATCCATGCCGTCATCATCCACAATAGCGGCATCTTCGCCGACGGCAGCAATCCGATCCGCGGAATTACCGTCGACAAGTCGATGCTCCGCAGGCTGCACACGCCGATCCTGTACGTGCTCGGCGGACCAGGCGATGTCGCCTGGCCGAATGGCAGCGACGATGTCGCCCGGATCGATCATGTTCCGGTGGTTCTGGCCTTCGCCCCGGTCGGTCATGGTGGCACCTTCCGCGAACCCAATGGCGGCAAGGCCGCGGCGATCGCGGTCGACTGGCTCGACTGGCAGCTGCGCGGCGACCGGCGCGCTTCCAAGACCTTTCTTGGCAAGACGTGCGGGCTGTGCGGCGACCCTGTCTGGAAGATCCAGCGCAAGGGCTATCGCTGAGAACGGAGCGGGCGAGGGGCTTCGACCCGTCGAACGCTATCGGCAGCGGCGGCCGCGAAAGCAGGGGCGGAGCATACGCGGCGGCATGTTGTCGACGAAGCCGGCGGCCTTTGCGGCCCAGGCCCCTCGGGCGAGCCGCGCTTCGAGATAATGGAGCCCTGCGAGCGCGGTCGCCGGCTTGAACGGACAATGGCCCGCCTGCGCGACCCACAGGGATTTCGCGCCGTTCCCAGCGGCTTCGGTATAAGCGCGCTGCATCGAAGGCGAGGTCAGGCCGTCGCCGACCGCCTGGATCGCGACCAGCGGCACTGTCGGGCGGGCGTTCGGGCCGTAATGGCGGGTCATATAATCCACCGCTTTCGGATCGGCCCTTATCGTCGCGCCGCGGTTCAGGGTCGCGAGATCCGCAGCGAGATCGAGCCCGGCCTCGCGATAAAGCGCCTCGATCATCGTGCCGCGCCCGGACAATGCGAGCTGGGCGCGATAGTCGATTCCACGATTCCAGGAGAAAATTCCACCGGCCCTGCGTTCCTGGTCCACGCGCGGCAGGAAGACGCCGCGCACGATCGCCGAGGCCATCTGGCGCGCCTGTGCCTGATAGTCGTCGGCCGCCGGCGCGGAAGTCTCGGGCTCGGTCCAGCCGGGCAGGCCTGCGAGCACCGCCGCGAGCGCGAGCCGCGCCCGACCCTGCGGGGTCTTGACCGCCTCCGCCACCGCCCCGGCGACTCTTTGTCCATTGGCCATATCGTCGTCGATGCCGACGATCCGGATATCGGATTGCGGCGCGACCAGGGTTCGAAATGCATAGGCGCCGTCCAGTGCCATGTTCAGCATTCCGACGGCGCCCCCGAGCGAGGCGCAGAAGGCGGCTGCACCGTCGATGCTCGCTGGCGCCTGCTCGGCAAGCGCGGTGGTGACGAGCCCGCCCATCGAATAGCCCCAGGCGATCGTCCGTTTCGGCTTGCCGTAGCGCGCAGCGAATGCGGAAAGGGTCGCGATCTGGGCTGGCACCGCCTCCTCGAGCGCCCAGCCGGCGGCGCCGTAATCCGAGGCTGCGAGAGCATAGCCCTGGCCGAGCAAAGCCTCACGCAGCCCCGGCGGGGCGACCTCCGGAGCGCCGAGCTTCGGCGAATAGCCGCGGCTCCACAGCAGCAAGGTCCCGTTCCATTCGGGCGGGACTTCAGCCGCCCATCGCGCGCCGCCGGGCAGTGTGGCGATCGTCGGCTCGGCTGCGGCCGGCGCCGGTGACAGGGCGCAGGCAAGGGCGGTCAGCAAGATGGCGCGAAGGCGCATTCCGGGTCTCCGGGGAAAGGTTCTGCAAGCGTTTGCATAAACCCGCGGGCGGGGCAAGCCGGAGCCGGCCTCAGGCGCTCTCGCGAGCGATCAGGCGAAAGCCGACGTCGATACGGCGCTCGCCTTCGACGCCCTTGCTGCGCCGTTG
>JAQGLD010000134.1 GCA_028293055.1 Alphaproteobacteria bacterium | reverse complement strand
CGGGTATTTTCATATTTGCGAAAACCTGCTGGTGCAAGCGCGCATCTATGCTATTCGGCGGCAACCAATAGAATATCTCCGTTAGCGGTACCAGCCGCGGGAGCAGGAGAGGGTGGACGATGGCCGTGGGGGTGCGATGAGCAAGCGCTTGTGCTTCGCGCTCGATCTGGTCGACGATGCCGCCCTGATCGCGGATTATGAGGCGCGTCATGCGCCCGGCGCGGTCTGGCCGGAGGTGATCGGCCATATCAGAGCGAGCGGCATCGAGGCGATGGAAATCTGGCGGACCGGCGATCGGCTGGTGATGATAGCGCAGACCGCCCAAGATTATCCTCGCCCGACGCCGGCTTCGCCGGAATCGGAGCGCTGGGAGACGCTGATGTGGCGGTTCCAGAAACCGCTTCCCAATTCGGCGCCGGGCGAGAAATGGATGGAGATGAAGCGAATCTTCACCCTGGAGGGCGAATGAGCGCGGGGGGGCGGCGCAGGCTCGGCCGGACCGCGCTCGAGCTGCCGCCGATCGGCTTCGGCGCCGCCCCGGTCGGCAATCTCTATCGCCCGATGTCGGACGAAGAAGCGGCCGAGACGATCGCCGCGGCGCTCGATTCCGGACTGCGCTATATCGACACCGCGCCTTATTATGGATTCGGGCTCAGCGAGCGGCGGGTCGGCGAGGCGATACGCGGCCGCAAGGACGTCATCGTCTCGACCAAGGTGGGACGACTGCTGCTGCCCGCCGGGCCGACCACCGACCCGCGGGTCGAGCGCCACGGCTTCCTGTCGCCAATGCCGTTCACGCCGATCTTCGATTATAGTTACTCCGGCGTGCTCCGCTCCTACGAGGCCAGTTTGCAGCGGCTCGGCCTCTCGCGGGTCGACATCCTCCTGGTGCACGATATCGGCCGGATGACCCACGGCAACGGCCATGGCGCCCATCTCGAAGCGCTCACCCTGGGCGGTGGCTTGCGTGCGCTGGAGCGGCTTCGCGACGAAGGGACGGTCTCGGCGATCGGCCTCGGGGTAAACGAGATTCCGATCTGCCTCGACCTGATCAGGCGTGCGCCGCTCGACCTCATCCTCCTCGCCGGCCGCTACACCCTGCTCGAGCAGAAGGCGCTCGACCGGCTGCTTCCGCTCTGCGCCGCCGCAGACGTGTCGGTGGTGATCGGCGGCCCCTACAATAGCGGCATCCTCGCGGGAGGATCGTCGCCGTCCCCGCACTACGATTATGCGCCGGCGCCGGCGCAAATGGTCGAGAGGGCCGCTCGGATCGAGCGGATCTGTGCGCGTCACGGGGTCGAGACCGGTGCCGCCGCGCTCCAGTTCGTCCTCGCCCACCCGGCCGTCGCCAGCGTGATTCCGGGGCTCGCCAGCATCGAGCAAGTCCGTCAGACCGTGAAGCGCGCCGCGGCCGCGATTCCGCCGGCCTTGTGGAGGGATCTCAAGTCCGAAGGGCTGCTCGATCGCGACGCGCCGGTGCCGGTCGAGGGCGCGGTCTTGGCGGAGGTGAGGGCATGAGCAATCGGCTGGCTGGAAAGACGGCCCTGGTGACCGGCGCGGCCCAGGGGATCGGGCGTGCCGCCTCCGCTTTGTTCGCTGCCGAGGGCGCATCGGTCTGGGCCACCGACCGCAACGAAGCGGGGCTTGCGGGACTCGACGGCTGCACGCTTCGCCGCCTCGATCTGCTCGATCCGGCCGAGATCGGCTCGGTCTTCGCCGAGGCCGGACCGCTCGACATCCTGTTCAACTGCGCCGGCCATGTCGCGGCCGGCGCTTTGCTCGAGTGCAGCGAAGCCGATTGGGCTTTGTCCTTCGACCTCAATGTCGGAGCGATGTTCCGAACGATCCGCGCCGCCCTTCCGGCGATGCTCGAAAAGGGCGGCGGCTCGATCATCAACATGGCCTCGGTGGCCGGATCGGTGACCGGAGTTCCCAATCGCTGCGCCTATGGCGCTTCCAAGGCCGCGGTGATCGGCCTCACCAAGTCGATTGCTGCGGATTATGTCGGGCAGGGGATAAGGTGCAACGCGATCGCTCCGGGAACGGTCGACACGCTTTCGCTCCATCAGCGGCTTCGCGACACCGGCGATTACGAAGCTTCGCTCAGCGCGTTCAACGCGCGCCAGCCAATGGGCCGGTTCGGCCGGCCCGAGGAGATCGCCGCGCTCGCTGTCTATCTCGCCTCCGACGAATCCGGCTTCACCACCGGTCAGGTGCATGTCGTCGACGGCGGCTGGACGACCTGAGCCGTGCCTCGGTCAGATCCGGCTGTCGCCCTCGACCAGCTGATCGGAGATCCGGTCGGCCGCCTTGCGCACCAGCACAGCGGTCTCGCGGGGGGACAAAGAGGGTTGGAGCTTCTTGAGGTAGGGGACGGTGAGCGCCGCCGCGGCCATTCCGCCTCGCATGACCGGCGCGGAGATGTCGGTCACGCCTGCAACGAACCGGCTCGGAGTCAGCTCGACATGGCGCTGGCGGACCGCGTCGGCATGGGCGCGGAAGGCGTCGAGCTCGTCGCGCGAGAGCGGCGGATCGAACATCTTCTCCCAGCGCAGCCGGATATCGTCGGGCTGGAAGGCGTAGAGCACCGCGCCCGAAGCCGCCTGGACGAGCGGGCGGCGGTAGCCGACGCGGACCGAGAAGCCGACCTGCTCGGACGATTCCATCCGCGCCACCACGACCATCTCGCCGCGCGAATGGAGCGCGAGGTGGCAGGACTGGCCGACCTCGAGGGTAAGCTGGCGCATCACCGGCAAGGCGAGCTCGATCAGGTTGCGGGTGCGCGGCTGCTGCATCCCGAGCGAGAACAGGCGATCGGTCAGGCGATAGCCGTCATTGACCGGATCCGGCTCGATATAGCCGCGAAACTCGAGCACCTGGACCATCCGGAACAGCTCGCCGTGCGAGCGGCCGAGGCTGTTGACGATATTGGTCAGGGTCATCGGCTTCGACTGGGTCGCAAGCAGCTCGAGTATGTCGAGCCCCTTTTCGAGCGCCGGAGCGCGATAGCGCGAATCCACTTCCGCCGGCCTGTCCTCGTCGTCCATCCTGTCTCCGATCCTGGCGAGACCGTTGGGCCCGTCCGGCCCGGTCTATCGAAGGCTGGCGGCGGAATGAAGAGGGCGGCGAAATCCCCACGCATCGGCGCGAATGGGTGGAGGGCGGAGCCGCCGAGCGAGGGAAAAGCGGCATGCTGAAGGTCAGGACCGGAGCAATCGCAGCTTTGCTCGCTGCTGCTGCCCTGCAGCCCGCCTGCCTTCTCGCGCAGGCCCGGGTCCCCGGCGATCCTTATTCCGGAGATCCAGTCGGGATCGTCGACCAGCCTTGTCCGGAGCATCCGAAGCCGTCCGACGGAGCCGGCTGGCAGATGTGGAACCTGCACATGCTGACCCGCGATTTCGGGCAGCTTTGCCGCTACGCGGCTCAGAATGCGGTGCTGAAGAAAGCGGGTCCGGCCGGAATCGTGTTCATGGGGGATTCGATCACCGACAATTGGATCAACCTCGATCCCGGTTTCTTCGCCGACGGACGAGTCGATCGCGGCATCAGCGGCCAGACCACGCCGCAGATGCTGGTCCGCTTCCGCCAGGACGTGATCCTCCTCCACCCGCGCGCCGTCCACATCATGGCCGGGACCAACGACATTGCCGGCAATAGCGGCGCCGCGACCATCGCGACGGTCCAGGGCAATATCGAATCGATGGCCGAGCTCGCCCGAGCCCACGGGATCCGGGTCATCCTCGCCTCCATCCCACCGGCGAGCGCCTTCCCGTGGAGCCCGGGGATGAAGCCCGCGCCGCAGATTCTCGCGCTCAACGCCTGGCTCAGGGCCTATGCCCGCCGCAACCATTTCACCTATGTCGACTATCATGAGGCGATGGCCGATCGGGACGGCGGAATGAAGCCGGGCCTGTCGTCGGACGGAGTCCACCCGACCGCCGCCGGCTACGGCGTGATGGCGCCGCTCGCGCTTGCCGCGATCCGCGCCGCCCTGGGCCGGAATTAATGGCGACGCTCGGGCGGCGTTCCTTCCTCGCCGGCGCGGCCGGCCTGGCGATGGCGCGCCGGGCGGTCGCGATGAACGGCGGCAAAGCGAAGGGGCCGGTCGAGCCGAGCTGGCCATCGCTGGTCGCCAATTATCGCTACCCCGACTGGTTCAGGGACGCGAAGCTCGGCCTGTGGGCGCATTGGGGCCCGCAATCGGTCCCCGAGCAGGGCGACTGGTATGGCCGCTTTCTCTACATGCAGGGCCATCCCGACTACGACCATCACCTGCGAGCTTATGGGCATCCCTCGCGATCCGGGATGATGGAGGTCCAGAACCGGTGGACGGCCGAGCGCTGGGACCCCGACGCATTGATCGCCCGCTACAAGAAAGCGGGGGCGAAATATTTCGTCTCGCTCGCCTGCCACCACGACAATCTCGATTGCTACGACAGCCGCCATCACGCTTGGAACTCGCTCCGGGTCGGGCCGAAACGAGACGTGGTCGGCATCTGGGCGAAGGCGGCGCGGCGCGCCGGTCTACGCTTCGGAGTCTCCAACCACGCCGCCCATGCCTGGCACTGGTACCAGCCGGCTTATGGCTACGACCCCGAAGGCGCGCTGAAGGGCGTTCGCTACGACGCCTGGCGCCTGACCAGGGCCGAGGGCCGCGGCACCTGGTGGGACGGGCTCGATCCGCAGGACCTCTATACGGGCCGGCATATGGTCGTGCCCGACGGGATCGACTCGATCGATGCGATGCAGCGCTGGCACGATGCCAATGACGGCCAGTGGATGGAGCGCGGCCCGCCCGACGATCCTTCCTATGTCGCCAAATGGCTGCTCCGCCAGACCGACCTGATCGACAAGTACAGACCCGACCTCTGCTATTTCGACGATTACGAGCTTCCGTTCGGGGCGGTCGGTCTCGAGGCCGTGGCCGATTACTACAACCGCTCGATCGCCTGGCACGGCAAGATCGACGTCGTCCTCACCGCCAAGAACCTGAAGCCGCACCAGCGCTTCGGTCTGGTCCAGGATGTCGAGCGCGGCTTCACCGACCACCTCTGGGAGGAGCCGTGGCAGACCGACACCTGCATCGGAGACTGGTTCTACAACAAGGCGCGCCTACGCGACCGAAGCTACAAGAGCGCGGAGCAGGTCATCCAGCGGCTAGCCGACGTGGTCTCGAAGAACGGCAACCTGCTCCTCTCCATCCCGCAGCCCGGCGACGGCAGCATCGATTCCGAGGAGGAGAAGATCCTGGACGGGATGGCGCGGTGGACCGCGACGAACGGCGAGGCGATCTTCGGCTCGCGGCCGTGGCGGCTCTACGGCGAAGGCCCGACCGCGCTCCAGGCCGGAATGCAGAATGAGGCGGCGGCGAGACCCTTCACCGCGGAGGATGTGCGTTTCACCACCAACCGGGGCAATCTCTATGCCCTCTTCCTCGCCTGGCCGGAGCGCGAGGCGAGCGTGAGATCGCTCGCCGGCGGTCCCTGGCCGGGGAGGGCCCAGCGGATCACCCTGGTCGGCGGCGGCCCGGTCGCGCACCGCCAGGACGATAGCGGTCTCCATCTCGCGCTGCCCGCCCGGCCAGCGGGTGGAATCGTTCCGGTGGTGCGGATCGAGGGCGAAGGGGTGACGTCATGACCCGCAATTACAAGCTGCTCGGCGACTGCCGCCTGCTGCCATTCGCCTTGATCGTCGCCTTGTTCTTTCTGTGGGGCGTCGCCAACAATCTCAACGACGTGCTGATCGCCCACTTCAAGAAGCTGTTCACGCTCACCGATCTGCAGGCCGGGCTCGTCCAGTCGGCTTTCTATCTCGGCTATTTCTGCCTCGCCATCCCGGCCGCCCTGTTCATGCGCGCCTACGGCTATCGCGCGGCCGTGCTGCTCGGCCTGATCCTCTACGCCGCCGGCGCTTTGCTGTTCTGGCCGGCCGCGGCGGCGCAATCCTACCCCTTCTTCCTGCTCGCTCTGTTCGTCATCGCCAGCGGTCTCGGCTTCCTCGAGACCTCGGCCAATCCCCTGATCTCGCGGCTCGGGCCGCCGGAGAGCGCGTCGCTGCGGCTCAACCTCGCCCAGGCCTTCAACCCGCTCGGCTCGATCAGCGGGATCCTGATCGGCAGCCAGTTCATCCTCTCCGGAATCGCGATGGACCCGGCGCGGCTGGCGCATATGTCGCCGCAAGCGATCGAGGCATGGCGGGCGAGCGAGGCAGGGGCGGTCCAGGCCCCCTATCTGGTGATCGGCGTCGCCGTGCTCGCCTGGGCGCTGCTGATCCGGCTGGTGCGATTCCCGCCGATCGCGACCGAGCGCGATGTCGAGGAAGGGATCGGCGCGCTCGACGATTTTCGGGCGCTCGCTCGGGAGCACGGACTGCTGCTCGGAATCCTCGCCCAATTCTTCTATGTCGGCGCCCAGGTCGGCGTGTGGAGCTTCCTGATCCGCTATTGCCAGGTCGCGGTGCCCGGCACCGGCGAGCATCGTGCGGCCCTCTATCTCACCGCTTCGCTCGTCCTGTTCATGCTCGGGCGCTTCGCCGGCACCTTCCTGATGGCCCGGCTTGCGCCGCTTCGCCTGCTCTCCGCCTTCGCCGCGGCGGGCGCCCTGCTCTGCCTTTTCGCCGCGGTCGCGGGCGGCGAAGCGGGCATAACGGCTCTTGTCGGAGCGAGCTTCTTCATGTCGATCATGTATCCGACCATCTTCGCGGAATCGGTCGCCGGGCTCGGGCCGCGGACCAAATCCGCCTCGGCGCTGCTGGTCATGGCGATCGTCGGCGGCGCCGTGATTCCGGCGGTGATGGGCGCGGTTTCCGACGCGGCCGGCTCGATCGTCCGGGCGATGATCGTGCCTTGCCTCTGCTTCCTCGTCGTCCTGGTCTTCGGGCTGCGTCGGGCAGCGCGAACGCCATGATCGACGGCCATGTCCATGTCTGGCGGATCGGCCGCGACGGCTGCACCTGGCCGCGCCCCGACCTTGCCGGGATATACCGCGATTTCGGGCTGGACGATCTGCGCCGCGAGGAGGGAGCGCCGGAAGGCGTGGTGCTCATCCAGAGCCAGGAGGACGAGGCCGATACCGAAATGCTCCTCGGCTTCGCCGACGATCCCGCCGTGCTTGCGATCGTCGGCTGGACCGATCTCGAAGCGCCGGATGCCGCTGCGGCGGTGACTTCGCTCGCGCGAGAGCCCAAGTTGCGCGGGCTGCGTCCGATGGTCCAGGATCGCGACGACCTCTATTACGACCGCCCGCGCCTCGAAGCGGGGCTTCGCGCGATGGCGGATCATGGCCTCGTCCTCGACGCTCTGGTCCGCCCGCGCCATCTCCCCGCTTTGGCCCGGCTCGCCCTGCGCTTTCCGGAGCTAGATATCGTCGTCGACCATGGTGCGAAGCCCGATTTCCATCGCCTCGAACCCTGGGCCCGGGCGATGCGGCGAGTCGCGGCCTTGCCCAACATAAGCTGCAAGCTGTCCGGCCTGCTGACCGAGCTGCCCGCCGGCGCGGCGCATGACGCGGTGCGGCCCGTCATCGATCTGCTGTGGGAAATGTTCGGGCCGGAACGCCTGATCTGGGGCAGCGACTGGCCGGTGCTCAACCTTGCCGGCCTCTACGGCGAGTGGCGCGCGCTGGCCGCCAGGCTCCTCCCATCCGCGCACCACGATGCGGTGTTCGACGGCAATGCGCGGTCGATCTACCGTATGGCCGACGCACCGGCCTCTAGGAGACTGATATGAAGCTCGTCCGCTACGGCCCCATCGGCTCGGAACGCCCCGGCCTGATCGATTCCGATGGCTCCATTCGCGACCTTTCCGGCCATGTCGCCGACATAGGCGGCGCCGCGCTCGCCCCGGACTCCCTCGCCCGGCTGGCGGCGCTCGATCCGAATGCGCTCCCGCTCGTCTCCGGCTCGCCTCGCATCGGGCCGTGCGTCGGCGCGATCGGCAAGTTCCTGTGCATCGGCCTCAATTATTCGGACCATGCCGCGGAGACCGGAGCCACCGTGCCGCCCGAGCCGATCCTGTTCATGAAGCCTACCAGCGCCATCTCCGGGCCCGATGACGAGGTCCGGCTGCCGCGCGGATCGCGCAAGAGCGACTGGGAGGTCGAGCTCGGAATCGTCATCGGCAGCAAGGCCAAATATGTCAGCGAGGCGGAAGCACTCGATCATATCGCCGGCTATTGCGTGGTGAACGATCTGTCCGAGCGCGAATATCAGCTCGAGCGCCACGGCACCTGGGACAAGGGCAAATGCTGCGACACGTTCGGGCCGGTCGGGCCCTGGCTGGTCACCCCCGACGAGGTCGGCGATCCCTGCGCATTGTCGCTCTGGCTCGAGGTCAACGGCCACCGCTTCCAGGACGGCTCGACCGCGACGATGGTGTACCGGCCGGCCTTCCTCGTCTCCTATCTCAGCCAGCTCATGACCCTCCATCCCGGCGACCTGATTTCGACCGGAACGCCCCCGGGCGTGGGGATGGGCCAGAAGCCTCCGATCTTCCTCAAGGACGGCGACCGCATCCGGCTCGGAGTCGAGAAGCTTGGCGAGCAGAACCAGAATGTCGCGGCGGACTGACGGACGAAATCGGGAGAGAAGCAATGAAGGTGGGAATGAACCGCTTGCGAGGCGCGAGGGCATGGGCATGGCTGGCGGGCGCCGCCTGCCTTCCGGCCGCTGCTGCCGCAGCGCCGCTCGCAACGCTCGACCGCAACGGCAGCCTGGTCGCGGTCGAGCCATATGGGCCGAACATCGTCCGGGTGACGATCGCGACCGAGGTCGTCCAGATCGACGCGCCTGCGGGCTACGGAATCAGCGGCACGCCTGATCCCACGGGCTGGTCCCGCAAGGCCGATTCCGGCGGCGACGTCTTCGCCTCGCCGGCGCTTTCGGTGACCGTCGCGGCCCAGCCCTGGCCGAAGGCGCCGAGCCAGATGGAGCGCTATTTCGTGCCCTCGCTTCCGCCGGTCTCGCTGATCGTCCGGGGTGCCGACGGGCGCGAGCTGGCACGAATGACCGGTTGGGAGAAGGCGCCGCACGAGGTCAATGGCGAGAAGACGTTCAAGGTCGGTGCCAGCTTCGCCGACGCGCCCGATGCGCATTATTACGGGCTCGGCCAGAATCAGGAGGGGATGCTCGACCTGCGCGGCCGCACCATCGACTGCCGCCACAATTACGACGCCCCGGCCGGCGAGACGGTCTGCGTGCCGTTCCTGGTGACCAACAAGGGCTATGGCATCGTCTGGGACAATCCGTCGGCAACCACCGTCTCTCCCGGCCTCGGCGGCAGCACCCACTGGCAATCCAATGTCGGGGAGCGGGTCTCCTTCTTCGTCATCGCAGGAGCGACCACCGACGAAATCTATGCCGGCTACAGGCGGCTGACCGGCGAGACTCCGCTTCCGCCCAAGGCCGCCTTCGGACTCATCCAGAGCAAGGCGCGCTACGAGAGCCGGCAGGAGCTGATGGACATTGCCGAGGGCTATCGCAGCCGCAACTATCCGCTCGATGTGATGGTGCTCGACTGGTTCTACTGGACCCGGATGGGCCAGCTCGACATCGACCGCAACGCCTTCCCCGATCCCGCCGGGATGAATGCGAGGCTTCACCAGATGGGACTACACTCGATGGTCAGCGTCTGGCCCCGGTTCGAGCGCGAATCCCGCTACCGCGACATGCTCGAGGCCAAGGGCTGGCTGCTGCGCGACAAGAATGGAGCGACGGTCGACGGGCTGGCGGTCCGCTCCGACCGCGCCGGGGCCCTACTCGACAGCACCAATCCCGAGGCGCGCGCCTGGTTCTGGGGCAAGATACGCGACAATATCGCGTCGAACGGGTTCGACTGGTTCTGGCTCGACGAGACCGAGCCCGATCTCGTCCCCGATGGTTCTTTCTACTCGATCGGCTCCGGCGACCGGTTCCACAATCTTTTCCCGCTCGTCCACGCCCAGAGCGTCGCCGAAGGCTCCGCCAAGGACCGTCCCGATTTCC
>JAQGLD010000091.1 GCA_028293055.1 Alphaproteobacteria bacterium | reverse complement strand
TCGCCAGCGTCAACGAGCTGGTCGTCCCGGCGGGCGTCCCAATTCATTTCTCGCTGACCTCGGCAAGCGTGATGAACGTCTTCTTCGTGCCGCAGGTAGGGTCGATGATCTATACGATGAACGGGATGCAGACCGAGCTCAACCTGCGCGTCGACCGGGCCGGTTCCTATTACGGCCAGTCCGCGCAATTCAGCGGCGACGGCTTTTCCGACATGAACTTCCGGATGCGCGCGGTTCCGGTGGCGCAGTTCAACGCCTGGTCGGCGGGCACGCGCGGCACCGGCCCGGTGCTCGACTCCGCGGGCTATGCCCAGCTTGCCCAGCAGAGCGAGAAGGTCCGGCCCTTCACCTATCGCGCCGTCCAGCCGGGGCTGTTCGACGCGATCGTCAGCCAGAAATTGCTGCCCGGACCGGGACCGAAGACGGGCCGCGGCGGCGACAAGCATATTTCTCCCCGGGCGGAGGGTTGATCGATGCTCGGTAAGCTGGACTGGTCGGCAATCCCATTCGACCAGCCGATCCCGCTGATCGCGGCGGCCGGTACCATGGTCATCCTGGGCGCGGTGCTGGTCTGGGTAACGGTAAAGGGCCACTGGCCCTATCTCTGGCACGAGTGGATCACCAGCGTCGATCACAAGAGGATCGGGGTGATGTACATCATCCTGGGTGCGGTAATGCTGTTGCGCGGCTTTGCCGACGCGATCATGATGCGCACCCAGCAGGCGATGGCGATCCATGGGCCGGGCTATCTGCCACCGGAACATTACAACCAGATCTTCACCGCCCACGGCACGATCATGATCTTCTTCGGGGCGATGCCATTGGTGATCGGGCTGATGAACTTCGTAGTCCCGCTCCAGCTCGGAGTCCGCGACGTCGCCTTTCCGACGCTCAACTCGACCGGCTTCTGGCTGACCGCGACCGGCGCCCTCCTGGTCAATATCAGCCTGGTGGTCGGCGAGTTCGCGCGTACGGGCTGGCTCCCCTACCCCCCGCTCAGCGAGGCGACCTACACGCCGGGAGTCGGGGTCGATTATTATCTCTGGGCGATCCAGATATCGGGGGTCGGGACCCTGACCACCGGGGTCAATCTGGTCACGACGATCCTCAAGATGCGCGCGCCCGGAATGTCCTATCTGCGCATGCCGATGTTCTGCTGGACCTCGCTCGCCTCGAACCTGCTGATCATCGCCGCCTTCCCGGTGCTCACCGCGACCCTCGCGATGCTCACCCTCGACCGCTATCTCGGCTTCCACTTCTTCACGAACGATGCCGGCGGCAACATGATGATGTTCGTGAACCTGATCTGGGTGTGGGGCCATCCCGAGGTCTACATCCTCGTCCTCCCAGCCTTCGGAATCTTCTCGGAGGTGTTCTCGACCTTCTCGGGCAAGCCCCTGTTCGGCTACCGATCGATGGTCGCTGCGACCCTGTTCATCTGCATCGTCTCGTTCATGGTCTGGCTGCACCATTTCTTCACGATGGGCGCCGGCGCGGATGTCAACGCCGCGTTCGGGATCGCGACCTCGATCATCGCGGTCGGCACCGGGGTGAAGATCTACAATTGGCTGTTCACCATGTATGGCGGCCGGGTGCGCTTCGCGACCCCGATGATGTGGTCGCTCGGCTTCATGGTCACCTTCGTGATCGGCGGCATGACCGGAGTGATGCTCGCGGTGCCGCCGGCCGACTTCATGCTTCACAATTCGATGTTCCTGGTCGCCCATTTCCACAATGTGATCATCGGCGGAGTCGTCTTCGGAGTGTTCGCGGGGATCACCTACTGGTTCCCCAAGGCGTTCGGCTTCCGCCTCCACGAAGGCTGGGGCCACGCCGCCTTCTGGTTCACGATGGCCGGCTTCGTCATCGTCTTCGGATCGCTCTATGTCACCGGCTTCCAGGGCATGACCCGCCGCCTCCAGCATATCGAGGTCGAGGAATGGCGGCCCTGGCTCTATCTCTCGGTGGCCGGAATCGGAGTGATGATCATCGGCGCCTTCTGCCAGATCATGCAGCTGGTGGTCAGCATCCGGGACCGCGAGAAACTGCGCGATGTCACCGGCGATCCCTGGGACGGCCGCACCCTCGAATGGTGGACCCTGTCGCCGCCGCCGCACTTCAACTTCGCGGTGCTCCCCGACGTGCATGGCGAGGAAGCCTATTGGACCATGAAGGAGCGCGCGTTCGACATGGAGCAGCTCGCCCCCGAGCCGAAATACGAGCCCATCCACATGCCCAAGAATAGCCCGACCGGCTTCGTCACCGCCTTCTTCGCCACCCTGATCGGGTTCGCCCTGATCTGGCATATCTGGTGGCTTGCGATCCTCGGCTTCATCGGCGCGTACGCCACCTTCGTGGTCTTCGCCTGGCGCAACGAGGACGAATATGTCGTCGAGGTGGACGAGCTGGTCGAGGCCGAGCGCGAGCGCCGCGCCGCCCGCGCGCAATGGTTCGGCCTGGGCAATCCGGCATGAGCAGCGCCCCGCCCATCGACGCGCCGCGCGCGCCCAAGCCGGAGGATCCCTACCGGCTCGGCCATCGCGCCGGAGGCCACGGCCACGGTCACGGCCATGGCGGCCACGAAGCGACCGGACATGGCGAAGGCGGTCCGGCCTCCAAATGGACGATCACCGCCTTCGGCTTCTGGATCTTCCTGCTCTCCGACATCGTCATGTTCTCGGCATTCTTCGCGGCTTATGCGGTGCTCGCGCAGTCGACCGCGGGTGGGCCGACGGGCCGCGAGCTGTTCGATCTCAAGGGAGTCGCGATCGAGACCGCCTGCCTGCTCGCATCGAGCTTCACCTGCGGCCTCGGCAGCATCGCGACCTACAAGAAAAATGTGCTGTGGACCGAGATCTGGCTGCTGGTCACCGGCCTGCTCGGCTTCGCCTTCGTCGCGCTCGAATTCCACGAATTCGCCCACATGATCGCAGAGGGCGCCGGGCCGCAGCGCAGCGGCTTCCTCTCCGCCTTCTTCGCTTTGGTCGGCTGCCACGGCCTGCACGTCTCGGTCGGCCTGCTCTGGCTCGGCACGATGATGGCGCAGGTCTGGATCAAGGGTTTCCGCCCGCCGATCCTGCGCCGACTGCTCTGCTTCAACCTGTTCTGGCACGCGCTCGACATCATCTGGGTCGGCGTGTTCACGATCGTCTATCTGATTGGATCCGGGGTATGAGCGACCTCACCGAAATCCCCTTCGACAGCGGCGACGCAGCGCCCGGCAGCGAGGCGCTCAACAGCCACGAAGCCGGCGGCGGCATCCAGGGCTATCTGATCGGCCTGTTCCTGGCCACCGCCCTGACAATCGGCTCCTTCTATATCGGTGCGACCGACTGGGTCTGGGCGCCGTCCATCCCGGTGGCGCTGATCGTGCTGGCGATCGCCCAGATGGGGGTCCACATCGTCTTCTTCCTCCACATCACCACCGGGCCGGACAATACCAACAATGTCCTCGCTCTGGCCTTCGGGATCATGATCGTCGCCTTCGTCCTGTTCGGGTCGATCTGGATCATGCACCACCTCAACCACAATATGGCGGCCACCGGGGCGATGATGATGCGGGGGATGCCGTAGAGTCGGGGCGGGGCCCGACGCCTGTTCCCCGGCGAAATCGAACAGGTGCGCAGTGCCCCGCACTGCGCAGCCACGCCCGGGGGGCGTGGCGACCTGCTCGATGGGTCCAGCCGCCCTCAAGACTGGATCCCGGCATTCGCCGGGAAACGATTCCCAACTTTCCGCCAAGCCTTAAGTTCGCAAGATTCGCACCATCCACCTTTCGCTCATTCACCCTTTGCGCGGCTGCGGACATAACTGGCGAGGCGGCCGAGCAGGCCCACCTCGCGGCTCCGGCCGAGCTCCCCTTCGGCGCGGCGGCGCGACTCGAGGAAGGTGTCTGCGCCCTCCCCACCGGCGCAGACCAGGTCGAGAAATTCGTCATATTCCTGCGCGACGAGCCGGGCGGTAACATTCTCCTCGTCGCCGGCGACCTGCTGCTGATCCAGCCGGGTCATCAGCGCCAGGGCCAGACGGTTGTCGTG
>JAQGLD010000624.1 GCA_028293055.1 Alphaproteobacteria bacterium | reverse complement strand
CGCCCGCAATGTCTCGACCATGTCCGGATAGAGGGTCTTCGCCTCGCCGAGCACCTCGAGCTTGACCAGGGTCCAGCCGCCAGCCTCGCGCGCCAGCCGCAGGGTGCGGATCGCTTCCTCCGCGTTGAAGCAGCCGGCGGTGTTGGGAAGATAGGTGATCATATTCGGGTCGATATAGTCGGTCAGCATCGGCTGCTTGGGATCGGCAATATTGACCCGGCGCACGGCAACGGTGACGATTTCCGCCCCCGAGGCTTCGACCGCAGCGGCATTCTGCTCGAAGGATTTGTATTTGCCGGTGCCGACGATCAGCCGCGAGCCGAAGCTGCGGCCGGCGACCTGCCAATTGTCCGCCATTTCAGCCTCCGCCCACGAACGTGACGATCTCGAAATCGTCGCCGTCCTCGATCACGATATCTGCGAGGGTCGAGCGAGGCACCACCTCGAGGTTGCGCTCGACGGCCACCCGGGTGGGTTCCAGTCCCAGCTCGAGCGCCAGTTGCGCGACGGTCAGGCCGCGGGGAACCCGCCGGTGCTGGCCGTTCACGCTGATCGAAACTGTCTCGTCTTCAGCCACGCATTCTCCGTTCGCGCTTGGGTTCGCACGCCGCAGGTCCTATAGCGCCTTCCCATGGCGACGCTACCGACCATCTATGTGCTGAACGGCCCCAATCTCAACCTGTTGGGGACTCGCGAGCCGGAAATCTATGGCGCCGATACGCTCGACGACATCGCCGACCGGCTCGAGGACAAGGCACGCGAGCTCTCGCTCAGGGTCGATGTGCGCCAATCCAACCATGAAGGCCATCTCATCGACTGGCTGCACGAGGCCCAGGCCGAGGGTGCGAAGGCGGTGATCCTCAACGGCGGCGGACTCACCCACACTTCGGTCGCGCTCCACGATGCGATCAAGGCGGTGAAGGTGCCGGTGATCGAGGTCCACCTCTCCAACCCGGCGACTCGCGAGAGCTTCCGTCACCATAGCTATATCGGCATGGCGGCGAAGGGCACGATCACTGGCTTCGGCGCGCTCAGCTATGAGCTGGCTCTGGACGCGGCTGCCCGTCTCTGACAGGTGACCGCTCAACAGGGAAGAATTGCATGAGTGATGAGACTGACGCCGGCGAAGGCGGCATGCGGATCGAAGCCGATCTGGTCCGCCAGCTCGCCGAGCTGCTGAGCGAGAACGACCTCACCGAGATCGAGGTCGAGGACGGCACAAGGCGGATCGTCGTCAAGCGCGAGATCATGGTGACGTCCGCGCCGCCCTCCCCGGCCCCGCTTGCGCAGCCTGCGGCCGCCGCGCCTGCCTTCGCCGCCTCCGGGCCGGCAGCGACCCCGGCCAATCATCCCGGCACGGTCAAGTCGCCGATGGTCGGGACGGTCTATCTCGCTGGAGAGCCAGGCTCGCCAGCCTTCGTAACCGCCGGGCAAAAGGTCAACGAGGGCGATACGCTGCTGATCATCGAGGCGATGAAGGTGATGAACCCGATTCTCTCGCCGAGAGCCGGTATTGTTCGCGAAATCAATGTGGTGGACGGCCAGCCGGTCGAGTTCGACCAGCCGCTCGTCATCATCGAGTAAATAGGCGATGAAGATCAAGAAGGTCCTGATCGCCAATCGCGGCGAGATCGCCTTGCGAATCCATCGCGCCTGCCATGAAATGGGGATCAAGACGGTCGCGGTCCATTCGACCGCCGACACCGAGGCAATGCACGTGCGGCTGGCCGACGAGGCGATCTGCATCGGTCCGCCGCCAGTTTCCGAATCCTATCTCAACATCCCCAACATCATCTCGGCGGCCGAGATCAGCCACGCCGATGCGATCCATCCCGGCTATGGCTTCCTGTCCGAAAATGCGCGCTTCGCCGAGATCGTCGAGCGCCACAACATCATCTGGATCGGGCCCAAGCCCGAGCATATCCGGACGATGGGCGACAAGGTCGAGGCCAAGCGCACCGCGGCCAAGCTCGGCCTTCCGCTGGTGCCCGGATCGGAAGGTCCAGTCGAGGGAATAGAGGAAGCGCGCGCCGTCACCGCCGAGACCGGATATCCGTTGATCGTCAAGGCCGCCTCGGGCGGCGGCGGGCGCGGCATGAAGATCGTGCGGAACGAGAGCGAGCTCGAATCGCAGATGTCGCAGGCGCGGTCGGAGGCGAAGAACGCGTTCGGCGATGACACCGTCTATATCGAGAAATATCTCGGCGATCCGCGCCACATCGAGTTCCAGGTGTTCGGCGACGGGCGGGGCAAGGCGATCCATCTCGGCGAGCGCGACTGCTCGCTGCAACGGCGCCACCAGAAGGTGCTCGAGGAAGCGCCCTCGCCGGTGATCAGCCAGGAGCAGCGCGACCGGATGGGCGGGATCGTCGCCCGGGCGATGGCCGACATGGGCTATCGCGGCGCCGGCACGATCGAGTTCCTCTACGAGAATGGCGAATTCTTCTTCATCGAGATGAACACCCGGCTTCAGGTCGAGCATCCGGTCACCGAGATGATCACCGGCATCGACCTGGTCCGCGAGCAGATCAGGATCGCCGGCGGCCTGCCGCTCAGCGTGACCCAGGACCAGATCCGCTTCGCCGGCCACGCGATCGAATGCCGGATCAACGCCGAGGACCCCGCGACCTTCGCGCCGTCACCGGGCCGCGTCACCGACTATCACGCGCCGGGCGGGCTTCACGTCCGCGTCGATA
>JAQGLD010000615.1 GCA_028293055.1 Alphaproteobacteria bacterium | reverse complement strand
CTCGACAAGCTCGATGGCTTACTCAGGATGAGCGGATAAGGACATAACCGCTCATCCTGAGTAGGGGCCGAGCCTGTCGAGGACCCGTATCGAAGGACGCCGCACAGATTTACGCAGCCTGATTCCGTTACAGCCCAGGGTAGGAATTCATTAGTCTCCATGGCCTCGCCCTCATAAGGGCGGGGCCATGTTGCGTTCGGGCCTCTTCGCCGCCGCCTTGCTGTCCGGATCGGCCGCCTCCGCGCAGGACGAGATCGTCGTCACCGGCCGCGGGCTCGGTGCGACCGAGGCGGATCGGGCCTATGATGTGACCGAGATCGGCCGCGAGCGGCTGACCGGATCGGCATCCGACCGGCTCGAGGACGTGCTTCGCGACATTCCCGGCTTCCAGCTCTTCCGCCGCTCCGATTCGAGCTCGGCCAATCCCACCAGCCAGGGCGTCACTCTTCGAGCGCTCGGCGGCAACGCTTCGAGCCGCGCGCTGCTGGTTCTCGACGGAGTGCCGCAGACCGATCCGTTTGGAGGTTGGATCAGCTGGCCGGCTTACGATCCGCAGCGCCTGGGACATATCGTCGTCACGCGCGGCGGCGGCAGCGGCATCTGGGGGCCGGGCGCGCTGGCCGGCACGATCGAGATGGAGAGCGCGGGCCCGGCCGACAGTTCCGGCGAGTCTGCCTCCTTGCTCTACGGGAGCCGTGATGGGATCGACGCCCATGCCGGAATCGGCACCCGGCTCGGCGGCGGCTTCGCGACCCTCTCGGGCGCCTATGCGCGGGGCGACGGCTTCGTGCCGATCGTCGCGGGCCAGCGCGGCCCGGTCGATCGCCCGACTCCCTACGAGCAGGCCAGCGTCGCGCTCCGCGCGGTCGCTCCGCTGCCGGGCGGGGTCGAGCTGCAGACGAGCGGCCTCGCCTTCACCGACAGCCGCGAGCGCGGTACCGCCTTTAGCGGGATCCGGACTCGCGGGCTGGACGGATCGCTGCGACTGGTGGGGAGCGACTGGAGCGCGCTCGGCTATGTCCAGACCCGGCAGTTCTACAACAGCTTCGCAAGCATCGGGGCGGGCCGGGCGACCGTCACCCGTGCCTCCGAGCAATATAATGTCCCCGCCACCGGCCTTGGCGGCCGGATCGAATATCGGCCGCGCCTCGGCGACGCGCTGTCGCTCCGGCTCGGCGCCGACTGGCGCCGGACCCAGGGCGTGACCAAGGAATTCTTCTCCTTCGTCGGCGGCGTCGGCACCCGCCAGCGTCTCGCGGGCGGCCGGACCGACAGCGAGGGCGCCTTCGCAGAGGCGGCCTGGACCGGCGGGCCTTTCACCCTCACGGCTGCGGGGCGGCTGGATCGCTGGTCGATCGACGGTGGCTTCCTGCGCGAGCGCCTGTTCGCCAGCGGCGCGACGCTGACCGATATCGCCTTTCCCGATCGTTCAGGCTGGGAGCCGACCGGGCGCGTCGGCCTGGTCTGGCGCGCCGCGCCCAGTGTTTCGCTGCGCGCCGCCGCCTATCGCGGCTGGCGGCTGCCGACCCTCAACGAGCTCTACCGGCCGTTTCGCGCCGGAACCGACGCGACCGGCCCCAATGCCGCGCTCAAGCCGGAGAGCCTGAGCGGCGCCGAGGCTGGGCTGGACTGGCGGCCAGTCTCCTCGCTCAGGATCGGAGCGACGCTGTTCGCCAATCGGCTCGACGAGGCGATCGCCAATGTCACCCTCGGCCAGGGCCCGGGCACCTTCCCGATCGTCGGTTTCGTGGCCGCCGGGGGGCAATATCGCCAGCGCCAGAATCTGGACTCGGTGAGCGCCCGCGGCATCGAGCTCGACGCGAGCCTCAGGCTTGGCGCCTGGGACGTTTCGGCGGGCTGGTCGAGGGTCGGCTCGAAGGTGGAGGCCAGCGGAGCTGCGCTTGCGCTCGACGGGCTGCGCCCAGCCCAGACGCCGCGCGACTCGGTTTCCTCCACGATCGCCTGGAGCGGCGCCGGCGGCTATCGGGCATCGCTGACCGGACGCTATGTCGGTGCGCAATATGAGGACGACCTCAACCGCCAGCTTATCGCCGACGCCATCACCTTCGACGCCTCAGCCTCGATTCCGCTCGGCTCCCGCCTGGCAATCGAAGCGCGGGCGCAGAATCTCGGCAATGCCCGCGTGGTTGCGGGTATAAGCGGGGACGGCATCGTCGAGAGGGCAACTCCGCGGACCCTGTGGGTCGGCCTGAGCTGGGGGCGCTTGCGGCCGACGAAGCAGGGCGTATGAGTGGCAAATAGAAACTGGAGGATGCGATGATCGTCTATGGTTCGTCCTTGTCGCCATTCGTCCGCAAGGTGCTCGCCTTCGCCGCGGAGAAGGGCATTGCCGTCGACAACAAGCCGGTCTCGCCCGGCTCCGACGATCCCGACTTCGTCGAGGCCAGCCCTTTCAGGAAGATGCCCGCTCTGCGCGACGGGGATTTCACGATCTCCGATTCCTCGGCGATCATCCACTATCTCGAAGCCAAATATCCGGAGCCGGCGCTAATTCCCGCAGAGCCGAAGGCGCGGGCGCGGACGATCTGGTATGACGAGTTCGGCGACACCATTCTGTGCGGCTGTGGGGCCAAGATGTTCTTCAACCGGATCGTCGCACCGTTGCTCGGCCGACCGGCCGACCTCGAGGCCGCCGACAAGGCCGAACGGGACGAACTACCCCCCATCCTCGATTATATCGAAGGTGTGATCCCGGAGAGCGGCTGGCTGGTCGAGGACCGGATAACCCTTGCCGACATCGCCGTAGCTACCGGTTTCGCGAATCTGAGCCATGCCGGGTCCTCGGTCGACCCCGGCCGGCACCCGAGGCTTGCCGCGTATGTGGAACGCATGCTGGGCCGGCCGAGCTTCTCCTTATGGGTCGAGAAAGAATCGCGGTTCCTCGGGCAAAGCGCGGCCTGATTTCGTGGCGGAGCATGTCGCAACGATCGAATGGCGCTCAGACGGCGGCTTCGTCTCGGGACGCTACAGCCGCGGCCATATCTGGCGGTTCGACGGCGGCACCGAGGTCCCGGCGTCATCCTCGCCCCATGTCGTGCCCCTGCCGATGTCCGACCCGGCCGGGGTCGATCCGGAGGAAGCCCTGGTCGCTTCCGCCTCGTCCTGCCACCTGCTCTGGTTCCTCCATGTCGCGCGCGACGCCGGCTATGAGGTCGCGAGCTATAGCGACGCGGCGCGCGGGATCATGGGCAAGGACGAAGCAGGACGAATCGCGATCATTCGGATCGTGCTTCGGCCCACGATCGAAT
>JAQGLD010000610.1 GCA_028293055.1 Alphaproteobacteria bacterium | reverse complement strand
TTGACGCAAGTTCGTCCAAGATATATCTTAAGCCATCTGAATATATCAGGAGACGAGAAATGCGGTTCAGAATGCATGGCGGGTGCGGCCCGCGCGGTTCGCGCGGCCTTGGCGACATACCCGGGGCGATCTTCGCGATGCGCTTCGGCGGAGCGGGCGGACGCGGCTGGGGCGGCGATTGGGGTGAATGGGGCGGCGAAGGCGGGGGCCGGCAACGGGGCCGCAGGCGGGTGTTCGACAGCGGCGAGCTCCGTCTCGTGCTGCTCAAGCTGATCGCCGACGAGCCGCGCCACGGCTACGACCTCATCCGCGCGATCGAGGAATTGACCCACGGAGTCTATGCGCCGAGCCCGGGCGTGATCTATCCCACCCTGACCCTGCTCGAGGATATGGGCTTCATCCAGGAGAGCCAGAGCGCGGGCACCCGCAAGGCCTTTGCGGTCACCCCGGAAGGGCAAGCCCATCTCGCCGAGAAGGCGGACGAGGTCCAGGCCCTGCTCGAGCGACTGTCAGCGCTTGGCGAGGACCGGCGCAAGGCCGGCGGGCCGCCGATCAAGCGCGCGGTCGGCAATCTTCTCTCGGCGCTCTGGCACCGCGTGACCCGCGACGATGTCGACGAAGCCGCGATCCACGAAATCGCAGCGATCCTCGACGAAGCCGCGCAGAAGATCGAGCGGCTGAAGGGCTGAAGAGGGCGCAGTCCTATCCACCTTGGTCACCCTGAACGCGTTTCAGGGTGCAGCCCGCTGCGCGGCGTGTCGCTGGATGCTAAAGCGAGTTCAGCATGCCGGGGAGGGGTCTCGGCCCGTCGCAGAGGCCTATGGTACCGGGCTGCGCGGTATCCTCGTTCCGCCGGCGCGCTGGCGGACGATCCGCAGATAGCCGTCGACCAGCGCCTGGTTGACCTCGTCCCAGCCGTAGCGCTGGCTGCGCGTGCAGCCGGCTCTGCCAGCCGCGGCGCGGGCGCCGGGGTCTGCGCAATAGGCGCTCAACGCCTCGGCGAAGCTCTCGATCGCGCCGGCCGGGATCAGCCGCCCCGTGACTCCGTCGCGGACCAGGCTGGCGCTGCCGGTGGCGATCGCGGCGACGACCGGAAGCCCGGCCGCCATCGCCTCGAGCGTGACATTGCCGAACGTCTCGGTGACCGACGGATTGAACAGCACATCCATCGAGGCGACGGCGCGCCCGAGATCGGCGCCGCCCTGGAAGCCGACAAATGCCGCCTGGGGCAATCGCCGCTCGAACCATTCGCGAGCCGGCCCTTCGCCGACGATGAGCACCTTGTGGCGGACATGCTGATGCTCGAGGCAGTCGATCGTGTCGGAAAAGACATCGAGCCCTTTCTCCATGACCAGCCGGCCGACGAAACCGATCACCGGCACATCGTCCTCGATGCCGAGCCCGCGGCGCCATTCGCGATCGCGCGCGCCGGGATTGAAGACCGCCCGGTCGATGCCGCGGGACCAGATTCCGACATCGTAGTTCATTCTTTGGTCGCGGAGCAGCTGCGCCATCGATTCGGAAGGTGCGAAGATGCCGTCGCAGCGGCGGTAGAAGCGCCGCAGCAACGCGAGCATCAGCGGCTCGAGGAAAGCGAGGCCGTAATAGCGCGGATAGGTTTCGAACCTGGTGTGCACCGAAGCGACGACCGGCACGTCGAGCCGGTCGGCGAAGCTCACCGCGTTCTGGCCGAGCCAGTCCGGGCTGGCGACATGGACGATGTTCGGTCGGAAGGCGCGGAGGTCGCGCCTCGCCGACCAGCCGAGGCCGAGGGTGAACTTGTATTCCGAGCGGCCGGGGAAGGGGATGGCCGGAATGTGGACGATATCGCCATTGGGCGGGAAGGCGGGATGCTCCACCGTCGGCGAATAGATCCGCACCGTGGCGCCGCGCCGCAGCAGATATTCGACCAGCCGGTTGAGCGCCTGGTTCGCACCGTCGCGTATATAGTTATAATTGCCGCTGAACAGGGCGATGCGCAGGCCGGTGACATCCATCGGCGGCGGATAGCCTGGATCGGCTGCCGGGCCTAGGGCGAAGGGCCGGGCCCCTCGATCCCCTCGTCACGCATCCGCCGCTTCTCGCGCACCACCATGATCCGCATGGTGATCATTGCGGGGAGGATCATCAGGGCGATCAGGACGAGAACGAAGGCGGTCTTCATGGCGATTACCTTCGCTGACGCAAAACCCTCCCCCTTGGTGGGGGAGGGTAGGGTGGGGGTGGAGTCTCCACCAGCACTGCGCAAGTCTCTTGGGCCACCCCGACCCGACCTCCCCCATCAAGGGGGAGGAGGGGAGGGAGAAGCGAGCAACCTCAGCTGTTGAGATACTCGCCGGCATCGGCGTCGGTGCCGTGGCCTTCCGGGGCGACTGCACCGAGTGGATCGTCGCCGATCGCAGCTTCGGGTCCCTGGGCGAGCTCGGCCGCATGCTCTTCGGCCGCGCTGTTCGCAGCGATCAGCGACTCCTGCAGCTTGCGATGCTGCGCGCGGAGCGCCGCATCGCGGCTGGTGGCTGCGATGCGGAAGCGGTTCATGCCGGCGCCGGTACCCGCCGGGATCAGCCGGCCGACGATGACATTCTCCTTGAGGCCGTCGAGCGTGTCGATCTTGCCCTGGACCGAAGCTTCGGTGAGCACCCGGGTCGTCTCCTGGAAGGAGGCGGCCGAGATGAAGCTGCGGGTCTGGAGCGAGGCCTTGGTGATTCCGAGCAGCACCGGCTTGCCTTCGGCCAGCTTCTTCTTGCTCGCCTTCAGCTTGACGTTCGCCTCCCGCATCTCCTGATGGTCGATCTGCTCGCCGACCAGGAAGGTGGAATCGCCGCTCTCGGTGATCTCGACCTTCTGCAGCATCTGGCGAACGATCACCTCGATGTGCTTGTCGTTGATCTTCACGCCCTGCAG
>JAQGLD010000532.1 GCA_028293055.1 Alphaproteobacteria bacterium | reverse complement strand
TGGGTCCGTCGTCGAACAGATGACCGAGATGACCGCCGCAGCGCCTGCACAAGGTCTCGGTGCGGCTCATGCCGAGGCTATGGTCGCCGCGCGTGACGATCGCGTGGGGGAGAGCGCGGAAGAAGCTCGGCCAGCCTGTGCCGCTTTCGAACTTGGTGTCCGACGAGAAGGTCGGAAGGCCGCAGCCGGCGCAGGCGAACACGCCCTTGCGATGTTCGTTGAGCAGCGCGCTGCTGCCCGGCCGCTCGGTCGCGGCCTCCCGCAGCACCGCGTAACGCTCGGGGCCGAGCTTCCTGCGCCATTCGGCCGGGCTCATCGCAACCTCGAACTTTGGCGCCGCCGCGAAAGCGGCTCCGCCGAGCATCAGCGCCGCTGCGCCTCCGCCGCAGGCGGCGAAGAGCGAGCGGCGGGTAAGCGGATATGTCATGTCGGTTCCTGTCCTGTTCGTACCCAGATACGAGCGAAAGGGCGCTGCGGATGCAGCCCGGCGGTCAGGTCCGGATCAGTTTGCCAGCCGCAATCACCGGTCCCGTGGGCAAACCGGTCGGTGATCCGCCTTCGGGCTCGATCGATATCGCGAGGGTGACGCCTTCGCGCAACTGGCCGGCAATTCCGGCCGGAAGCACCGCCCGCATCGGCCCTTCCTTGGGCATCATCCCCATCGGCCTCGGCTGGCCGCCCACCGGGATCATCCACAATTGATGCGCATGGCCGGGGGCCGCGGCGGGGGCGACGGCCGCTGCGATGAGGAGGGCACGGCTGTCCGGATTCCAGGTCGCGACCAGTCTGGCGGGGCTGCCGTCGGCACTCAGGCTGGCGACCATCGGTGCGGGCGTCGGAGGGACTGGCGCGGGCGGCGGCGGCCGGGTGACGAGCAGCCAGGCGAGCGAAGCCGCAAGCGCGGTCGCCGCCGCGCCATAGGCCCGCCAGATGTTCATCCGCCGCCTGAGCGAGACGATCTGGGTCGGGCTCGGCGCCTCCTCCGAGTCGATCTGCGCGGCGATTCGCTGCCACAATGCCTGCGGGGGCTCGGCTTCCGCGACCTCGTCGAGCAGTGGCGCGAGCCGGCTCGTCCAGCGGCCGGCTTCCTTCCTGAAATCGGGATCGCTCCTCGCCAGCGAAAGGGCGCGGGCGAGCTCGTCGCCGCTCAGCAGGCCGAGCGCATATTCGGCTGCGAACAGGTCTTCGGATTCGGGATCGTCGGTCATCGCTCGAGGCATCCCCTCAGCCGCAGCAGGCTTCGCCTTATCCAGCTCTTCATCGTGCCGAGCGGGACTTGCTCGCATTCCGCGAGCTCGGGATAGGAAGCGCCGTCGAGGAACGCGGCCCGGATCAAGGTTCGGTTGCGTTCATCGAGCTCGTCAAGGCAGGTCGCCAGCCGTTCGCGGTCCTGACTGGCTTCGAACAGGATGTCGGCGGCGGGGCTTTCGTCCGCAATCCCGGCTGCGGCCTCGATCGGCTCGGTCGCGAGGCGGCGCAGCCTCAGCCGGTCGAGCGCCTTGTTTCGGGCCAGCACTGCGAGCCAGGTTATCGGGCTTGCCCGCGAGGGGTCGAACAGCGACGCCTTGCGCCATACGATCAGATAGGTTTCCTGAAGCACCTCCTCCGCTTCGTTCGCGCTGCCGAGGAGGCGCAGGCAAATGCCGTAAAGCTTGGCGGAAGTGCGCGAGTAGAGTTCGCGGAGCGCGCCCTGCTCGCCGGCCGCGACGTCGCGCAGCAGGGTGTCGAGCTCGCCGCGCTCGTGCACCAGTCGCAATTTCGTCGGCGGGCTGTCCATCCTGCTCGTCATGCGCGATCCGAAGCGGTCGAGAAAGGCCGAAACGGCGGGAGGCGAAGACAGGCAGGTCTCCATGGTTGATCCTCCCGCCGCCATGCCTGCGGTCGCAGGCAAGCCGGATTACGGCATCAGCACGGTGTCGACGACATGGATGACCCCGTTCGACTGCATGACATTGGCAGTGGTCACCCGCGACATGCCGCCCTTGGAGTCGGTCAGGACCAGCCATTTGCCCTGCATGCGCGCGGTCAGCTTTTCGCCCTGGACGGTAGTCAGCTGCGCCATGCCATGACCGGCGCGGATCTTCGCGGCGATCGCGGTCGAGGTGAGTCGGCCGGGGACGACATGATAGGTCAGGACATTGGTCAGCATCGCCTTGTTCTCGGGCATGACCAGAGTGTCTACCGTGCCGGCGGGAAGCTTGGCGAATGCGGCGTTGGTCGGAGCGAAGACCGTGAACGGCCCCGGGCCGGACAGGGTTTCGACGAGCCCGGCCGCCTTGACCGCGGCGACCAGAGTCGTGTGGTCCCTGGAATTGACCGCATTGTCGACGATCGTCTTGGTCGAGTACATCGGCGCTCCGCCGACCATCGGGTTGGCGATCGACGCGGCGGAGCCGAGCGCGATCGCGAACGTGGCGGCAGCGATCGCGGCGTGGGTACGAAGCTTCATATTCATCCTCCTTGAGTCAGCTCAATATCGGCTGCTGACCAAGCTACGGTGGGTCGCGCCCGTCGGATGCAGGGGAGGTGTTCCTCATTCGAAGCGAGTACCAGACACCGTCGAGCCCCAGAGCGGGCGGTGGCCCCCGCAACGCTCCAGTAGCAAAGGCGGCGATGTCGACCCGATCCCGGAAATGGGACGAAAATTCGCCGCCATGACGCCGCGGCTGTAGCCTGGCGACTTGATCTCGATTAAGAAGCTCAGGCTCACCTTCGCCATCGCTGCAGAGGAAAGGGCATCCGTGGTGCTCCCTCTGGAGGAAGAAAATGGCGCGACTCTCGGAATCGGGGTCGATTCAGGAGCTGAGAGAACAGGCAGCATCTTGCCGCAGCGTGGCGCGCGCCTCGAAGCGATCGGGAGCGGCGGAAGCGTTGATCGAGATCGCGGTGGAATATGAGCGCAAGGCCGACGCGATGGAGGCGGCGCCCAAGCTGCAGGCGAGCTGACGCATCGTAAGCGACTCAGGAATCGCGTACGATGCTCCAGGCTTTTGTTTTCGCATCGTTGGTTGCCGAAAACAGGTACTCACTTTTCCGCACGATACTCTGGTACGGCCGTCGCGGCGGCCTGGCCTTGGCCCGCTCGGCACCGGCGCTTCGCTGCGGGTTTGAATATTGCCGCCGCTTTCCCTATATGGGCAGTCGCTGACGTCGCCTGCGACGGATGACGACGCCCGCGGGCCCGCTCTCCCCACACGCTACCCGGCTCCGCGACCTTCGGTGCGGACAACCTGCGTTCCGGAGGTGAGTCATGGCCAAGGAAGAGC
>JAQGLD010000531.1 GCA_028293055.1 Alphaproteobacteria bacterium | reverse complement strand
AAGGCGGCGCTCGACCGTATCGAGGCATTCATCAAATCGGTGCCGACGGTGGGTCGCGCGGAGATGCGACGAAAGGGAGACCTGACCCTTTCGATCGTTTCGCCCGATCAGTATCGCGGCCAGATCGTCGATCTCGTCGCCGCCGACGCGCGCGCCATGGCCGCCCGGGTGGGTCCGGACTATGCCGTCGAGGCGAAGGGTCTCGACCGCCCGGTCGACTGGTCGCGGGCGAGCCTCACCGAGGTGTTTCTCTATGTGCCCTACAGCTATTCGGTGGTACCGGTCCGGCGCTGAGGCTCAGCGCCGCGCCGCCTCGCTCTTCTCGCGGACCGGCCTGAACTCCGAGCTGGCGCTCAAGCGCGGCCAGTCGCGGCTGAAGGCGAGCTCGCGGCCGACCCGATAGGCCAAGGCGACATCCTGGGCGGCGCCGCGCAAGTCCCAGTCCGGCCGCCATTCGTCGCAGGTCTGGTGATAGCATCTGGCGGTGAAATCGGAGACCCAGCGATCGCCCGCCTCGCGCCCTCCGGCGACGAGGTCGGGGCCGCCGCCGAGCGCCATCAGCAGCAGCACCGGGACTCCGCGCCTCGCCGCCGAGAAATGGTCGGCGCGATAGAAAAGGCCGCGCTCGGGATGGGCGTCCGGGGTGATTGTGCGGCCCTGCAGCGCCGCCAGCCGGGCCATGCGGGCCTCGAGGTCGCTCTGGCCTTTGCCGATCAGGATCACGTCGCGGCTCGGCCCGGCAGTCTGGGGCGTGTCGATGGTGATGTTCGCGACCATCTTCTCCATCGGATAGATCGGATTGGCGGAATCATATTCCGAGCCGAGCAAGCCGCGCTCTTCGGCCGTCCAGGCCGCGAAGACGATAGTGCGGTCCGGCGGCGGCCCCGCCTTGAAGGCGCGCGCGATCTCCAGCACTCCGGCAAGGCCGAGCGCGTCGTCCGCGGCGCCGCGCCTGATCGTCTTGCCGCGCGCATCCGGAGTGCCGAGTCCATAGGCGTCCCAATGGCCGGCGAACATGATCGTCTCGTCCGGGTGACGCCGCCCGGGGATCCTGGCGAGGACATTGTGGCTCTCGACCTGGACCGTCTTCACTCCGAAATCGGCCGAAAAGGTCGCCTTGAGATCGATGGGCCGGAAGCCTGGAGTCCGCGCCTGGCGCTTGGCGGATTCGAAATCGAGCCCGGCACGGCGGAACAGGTCCACCGCGACCGGCCGCTGCATCCAGCCCTGGAGCAGGACCGGCTGCCGCGCGCCGGGGCGGAGCCGGATATTGTAATTCTCGCCGCCGGGAGCCTTGACCGTGTTCCAGCCGTAGCCCGCGCCATCGCTCTCGTGGACGATGATCGCTCCGATCGCGCCGCGCCGCGCGGCTTCCTCATATTTGTAGGTCCAGCGGCCATAATAGGTCATCGCCCGGCCTCCGAACCGCCCGTAAGCCGGCTCGCCCGCGGAGGCTTCGAAATCGGGGTCGTTGACCAGGAACAAGGCGATCTTGCCCTTGAGGTCGACGCCCTTGAAATCGTCCCAGCCCCGCTCGGGCGCGGCGACTCCATAGCCGACGAAGACGATCGGCGCCTCGGCGATGCGGGCGCGATCGGTCTCCCGCACGGTGTTGAGATAGAGGTCGGCGGGAAAAGCGAGCGCGAAGGTCCCGCCCGCCACTGCGATGCTCGCCTTGCCGGCGGGATCGATCTGGGTGTGGATCAATGGAACGGTCTCGGTCCAGTGGCCGTCCGGGCCGCCCGGGACGAGGCCGAGACGCCGGAACTGCTCGGTCAGATAGGCCACGGCCTTGTCCTCGCCCGCAGTGCCTGGTCCACGGCCCTCAAAAGCGTCGGAGGCGAGCGTTCGGGTGATCGACGACAGGCGTGCGGGATCGATCGGAGCCCAGCTGCGCGGATCGGTCGGCTCGACCCGCTGCGCCGCGCGGGCGCCGGCGGTTGCGGGGAATACACAGCTCAGCACGAAACAGGCGAGGGCGAGGCCGATCTTCATCTTCGAATATCCATTGTGGCGGGCGTTCAGAAACGCCGTGAAATCGGCACCGGCGGAGGAAACCGATATTCGCGCTCCCGGATCCAGCAGGAGAGGATGATCTTGGTTCCGCGCCGGACCGGAAGCCCCGCATGTTCCGACAAGGGGTCGGCGCGGCTCGATTCGTCCGCATTGCGGAACATGAGGACATCGCCGGCGCCGCCGCGGAAGCTCAGCCCGGTCCGCGTGAACTGCGTCTCGCCGCCGTCATAATCGTCGGTGAGGTAGACCAGGGCCGTCATGATCCGTTGGTTCTCCCCCGGCGCGACCGCATCGACATGGGTCCTGAACTCGTCGCCGACCCGATAGCGGATGATCTGCAGCGGCTCCATCCGGCCGGCATCGACCTCGCAAAAGGCGGCGACGCGCCGGCGAAGCGCGCTGATCACCAGATCCTCATTTCCCACTCCGAACAGCATCGTGTCGGACTTGCGATCGGGATGGGCGAGGGTCCGGCCCGATCGCCGGTCGACGACAGTCGAACGGCGCAAACTGGGCTCGGCGCGATCGATCAGATAGGCACGCTCGGCCTCGCCGATCAGCCCCTTGGCGGTGACCGCGAACGGGGCGTCGCTCAGCCGGACCGGCTCGGGGAGGTCGGTCGGGTCGCCTTCCCCGTCGACCGGCGACGCGGCAATCAGGTCGAGTTGCCCGCGCACCGCCGGGACCTGGTCCGCGAGGCCGGCAAGCAGATCGCGGGCATGGCCCCATTGCGGTTCCCCGCCGGTGCCATTGGCGAGGAAATAAGCGTACATCATACGCGCATCGAGCCGGCCGGCGTCCGCCGCGCGACCCATTAGCGACCGGGCGCTGGCCAGGTCGCGAGCGATGAGATTACCCTGGATGCGCCAGGCGGCGAGGGCGAAGAGGGCATCCGCATCCCCGGCCTCCGCCCCCCGGATCAGGATCTCGGCGGCCTCGTCGACCCGTCCCTGTGCAACGAGGCGCTGAGCTTGCTCGTGGGTAGAAGCCATGGCCTCGCTGTGCCGCGGCGAAGGCCGATTGCCAAGGACGAGCTGCGCTGCGCGCCGCTGCAAGATCGGGATCGTGCCGCCTTGCGCGGCTGCGGTCGCCAGATTAGCCCGGCGCGATGAACATCGTCGGCGATTATGAGAAAGAGGGCTACGTCCATATCCGCGCGCTGGTTTCGGAGGAGGTCGCGCAGGCCTTCCTTCAGGCCTTGAAGCGACAGATCGGCGACGGACCGATCGCGCTGAGCGGGAAGCGCGACCACGTCAATCTGCTCCATCGGCCGGCCTTCGAGATATATGGGCATCATTATCCGCCGATGCTTCACTTCCTGTGGGGACTGACCCCGACGGTCAGCGCGATCGTCGGTCGGGAGCTGCTGCCGACCTACGATTATTTCCGGATTTATCGCGAGGGCGACCGGTGCAGGGTGCATTATGACCGCCCTTCGTGCGAGCACAGCCTCTCGCTGACTCTCGACTATAGCGACGGAGTCGCCTGGCCGCTCGAGCTCGGGCGGACTCCTTATCCGGAACCGTCGGCGCGGGTCGAAGAGGATTTTGGCGACGAGGCTTACGGCTCGATCGCAATGGAGGTCGGCGACGCGGTCCTCTATCGCGGGGTCCAGCACCGCCACGGTAGGATCACTCCGAACCCCAATGGCTGGTCGGCGCATCTCTTCCTGCACTGGGTGGAGCGCGAGGGAGCTTATCGCGACCACGGCTTCGACGGACACGGGAACACGGCCAAGGTGAATTTCAGCTTCAGCTGAGCGCAGCGCGCGGCGCACGGGTCTCGAAAAAGATGGCGCGCTGCATTCAGCCGAAACGCGCTCCGGTCACCGGAACCGGGGGCGGAAAGACGAACGGGCGGGCCCGTATCCAGCGCGACGCTATCGCCTTCGTTCCCCGCCGCACCGGCAGCCCGGCATGC
>JAQGLD010000527.1 GCA_028293055.1 Alphaproteobacteria bacterium | reverse complement strand
TGCGCAATCTGATCTTAATCAGCAGGCGCTAGCTTCAGGCTGTGGAAAGTCAGCTGGGACGTATGGGCGGCGAAGCGCAGGGCGACCTGTGGACGCAGACCGACAGCCCTGGCGCGGCGGACCTGTGGAGCGGCGCCGCGGATGGTGGCGCTTGCCCGGACCTCGAAGCCTATCGCAAGACGATCGAGCTCAGCTCGCTGATTCCCTGGAGCTGCGACCCGAATGGCGGGATGATCGAGCTCGACGCCAAATGGTCGCGCTTCACCGGAACCTCCAGCATCATGTCGCGCGGGGAGTGGCTGAAGTGCCTTCACCCCGACGAGATGGCGCGAGTGGACGCACAATTCGCCAAGGCCCTGAGCCTGGGCAGGAGGCTGGACCAAGAGCATCGCGTGCGGATGCAGGACGGCAGCTATCGCTGGTTCCGAAGCCGCGCCGCACCGCAGCGTACCGCCAATGGAGTCATCCAGCGCTGGCATGGCACGTCGGAGGATATTCAGGGCCGCAAGACCACCGAGCTGCGGCTGCACTGGCTCGCCCATCACGACGCGCTCACCGGCCTGCCCAATCGGGTGCTTTTCCAGTCCGAGCTGCAACAGGTGCTGAGCGAATCGACGGACAGCGAAGGCAAGTTCGGATTGCTCGTCATGGACCTCGACGACTTTAAGCAGGTCAACGACCAGCTCGGCCATGACGCCGGCGACGCGCTGCTGGTCGCGGTGGCTTCGGCGCTTGCCGAGGTCGCGCCCGGAGTCGCGCGGACCGGCGGCGACGAATTCGCCTGCATCGTTCGCGGCCGGGACACGGCCCAATCGATGCGCCGGATGATGGCCGCGATCTTCGCGCGCATGGACCAGCCGCTCGAATTTGCAGGCCTCACCCAGACGATCCGGCTGACCCTGGGCGGCGCCTTCTTCCCCGAGCATGGCGAGGATGCGCGCGAGATGCTCAAGAGCGCCGATATCGCGCTCTACGAAGCCAAGTCGCGCGGCGGCGGGCAGGCGCGACTGTTCGAGAGCGGAATGCGCAAGCGCCTGCAAAAGCATTCCTCGATGCTGTCGCTCGCTCGCCATGCCCTCGAGACCGATGCGGTCGTGCCCTTCTATCAACCGAAGGTGAACCTCCTCTCGGGC
Source organism: Alphaproteobacteria bacterium (assembly GCA_028293055.1). GTDB lineage: Bacteria > Pseudomonadota > Alphaproteobacteria > Sphingomonadales > Sphingomonadaceae > Allosphingosinicella. The sequence goes on along the minus strand of JAQGLD010000527.1, from coordinate 9,206 downwards.
TGCGTCGAGGGGTTCGAAGCGCTGCTTCGCTGGGATCATGTCCGCCTCGGCCACCAGCTGCCGCACAGCATCTCGGCCGCATTCGAACATCCGCAGCTCGCGCTCGCCATCGGAGAGCGCATGCTTCAACTCGTCATAGCCGATATCCGGGCGTGGCGAAGTTCGGGGCTCGCCTTCGGACGGATCGCGATCAACGCCTCCTCGGCCGAGATCAGCAACGAATATTATGCCGACAAGGTGCTCGACTGCCTTGCGCGCAGCCAGATTCCGCCCTCGGACCTCGAGATCGAGGTGGTCGAGAATGTCTTCATCGGCCGCTCCGGGGACCAGGTCGACCGGACCCTGCGCACGCTCAGCGAAGCGGGGGTCACCATCGCGCTCGACGATTTCGGAACCGGCTTCGCCTCGCTCACCCATTTGCGGCGATTCCCGGTCGATGTGCTGAAGATCGATCGCTCGTTCGTCAGCACGCTCGGCGACGAACGCGCCGACCAGGCCATCGTCAATGCGCTGGTCGGAATGGCCCACTCGCTCGGCATCGACACGGTTGCCGAAGGGGTCGAGACCGAAGCCCAGGCGGAATGTCTGCGATCGTTCGGCTGCATGCGCGGCCAGGGCTTCCTGTTCGGAAAGGCGGTCCCAGCCGCGTGTGTGGCCGAGCAGGTGAGCAAGATCCCCGCAAGCGGGTCTCGGAGCAGTTTGCTGGCGAGCAGCTGACGGGACCGGCGAGGCTGGGAAGCTTGCGCCGGGGAGGACAGCCGTAGGTTGGGCGCAGGGCCAGCCTCGGAGCCGGAATGCGCAGGATCACCCACGTTTAGGGCTTTGCAGCCATTGCGGTCGACCTCACGTCGCGGCGCACACGCTGGCTGGCCCGCCAACCTGAAGATGTCCTGATGGCGGTCGCCAATCGCGACGGCGACATCGTCTATGCTGCGCAGCATAAGCGTGCCGACGACGAGGCCGCTCGCATCGCTTGCGGCTATGTCGTCGGGGACGGTGACGCGATCAGCGCGACGCGCGGCGACTCGGTCGGAACGCCCGATCTCTATTACGATTTCGATTTCTTCATCGCCCACCGCCGGTCGCCGCCGCGCAGGATTGCGCTGAGCCCGCGCTGGGTGATCGCGCGAAGCGATCCTCTCGAGCAAAGGAGGCTTCTCCCTCATCCACGCCTGGCCGGCCGTGCTGCCGGAGGCATGGCGCGGCCATTGCCGCGTGTGCCTTTGCTCGACTGACCGGCTAGTCCGCGCCCGTCGGCGATCACGCCGCGATAGAAGGAGGAAGTCGTAACCGGCGCGCCCCGTCAGGGCGCGCCGATCACTGGTAGCTCAGGCTGCGCTCAGGCGGGGGTGGCTGGCTTGCGGCCACGGCGCTTGGGCTGCGGGGCCTCCTGGGCGGGCTGCGGCTCGCGCTTGCGGCCAAGACCGATCTGACGGGCGAGCTCGCCGCGCTGCTTCGAATAGTTCGGGGCGACCATCGGATAGCTCGCCGGGAGGCCGAAATCCTTGCGGTACTGGTCAGGGCTGACCCCATGTGCGGTCTGGAGGTGGCGCTTCAGCGTCTTCTGCTTGCGTCCGCATTCCATGCAGACGATGTAGTCGGGCTTTACCGATGCGCGCGCGGACACGACCGGGGTCTTGCCCTCGGCTTCCGGCTCGGGCTGGGGCTCGGACAGACCGGCCAGCGCTTCGTAGACGCGCTGGACCAGTGTCGGCACGTCGGAGAGCGCTACAGTATTGTTGGCGACATGAGCAGAAACGATATCCGCAGTATGCTCGATGAGTAGTGATTGGTCAGACATTAGTACCTCCATCTGATGGCGCGCCTATCCTCCTCCCTCCAATAAGGAAAGAGCTATTTCACGACATGCGATGAGTGGCGGATCTTTCGGGCATGGCGAACCTCTTCAGGGAGAGGCGTGCCGATGTGAATCCTGATCTTTGTTATCGGATTGAGTTTCAATTCCTCGCGGAAAAATGCGCCGCAACGCGTTAGAAAGCCTGCTGGTCGCGTCGCCGGGAACCGGCTAGGCGGCACCAATGAGGGTGTTCGAATTCAACCGGGCGATCGTTCGCCTTCCCGGATGGAGCATCGTCGACGGACTGAAAGCGGGGGCTGGCGAAGGCCCCGATTTCGAGACCGTCGCCGCGGAGCATTCGCTCTATGTCCACGCTCTCGACTCGGCGGGCCTCGGCCTCATCGTCCTTCCGGCGCTTGAGGCCTATCCGGATTCGGTCTTCGTCGAGGATCCCGCTTTGGTGTTCCGGGAGGGCGCGATCCTGCTGAGGCCCGGCGCCGCCAGCCGCCGCGGCGAGTCCGTAATGCTTGCGCCGGTGCTCGCCGAACATTTCGATCCCGTGCTTGCGCTGACCGCCGGATCGGTGGACGGCGGCGACGTGCTTGTGACTCCCCAGGCTGTCTATATCGGCCTTTCGGATCGTACCGATCCCTCCGGCGCCGATGCGCTGGTCGCGTTGCTGGCCAGGCTCGGCCGCAAGGGAATCGTGGTCGACCCGCCGCGCGGGACATTGCACCTCAAATCGGCGGCCTCGCTGGTCGACGAGGAGACCGTCCTAGTCACCGCCTCGCTCGCCTCGGTCGGGCTGTTCGACGGATTGCGCAATCTGGTCGTCCCGGAGGGTGAGGAGCCGGGTGCGAATGTCGTGCGGATCAACGACGTCGTGCTGGCGGGTTCGCGCTGGCCTCGCACAGCCGATCTGCTCGTCGGCCACGGGCTGGAAATCGTCGCACTTCCGACCGGCGAGATCGGCAAGATCGACGCGGGCCTCAGCTGCATGTCGCTGCGCTGGTGGGCCGACGGCCCTGTCGCGCCCTGATCAGGCCGGCGAGGCCTGGGTGACGACCGCTTTCTTGACCACTCCCTTGCCGAATGCCTGGGTCGAGGCTTCATCGACCACCTTGCGAAAGGCGTCGAGATTGGGAAGCATGCCATCGGGCCCGCTCGCCATCGGAGTGCGGTAGGTCCGCATGTTGATCGCGTCGAGCAGGACCGGGATTCGTTCGGTGATCGCCGGGCCCTGATCGATGGGAACCTCGAGCTGGACCTGGAACGAGACATAGCCGGACAGGCGCCCGTCCTGGAAGACGAGCGGCGCCAGGATCGCCCCGGTCGGCACGAATAGGGTTGGTACGTTCGTGGGGGCTGCCGGGGGGCCATGATGGAAAAATTTCGCGGTGGCGTAAGCGGTGCCCCCGCCCGCGGCGATACCGCAGACCAGTGCCGCGATGGGCATCAGGATCTTGCCGATCTTGGCCACGCGATCCTCCTAGAACTTGAAGCTGGCGTCGCGCGGAGTCGGCGGCGCTTCGGGGAGCAGGACGACGGTGATCCGGCGGTTTTCGGGTCGGTCGGGCTGGTCGGGATAGACCGGCTGGGTGCCGGCCATGGCGACGACCTGGGAGAAGCGGTCGGACGACAGCCCGGCGGCCGCCATGGTCACCCGCGCGGTCTCGGCGCGTGCACCCGACAGGCGCCAATTGCCCTCATTGGCTCCGCCGACGCCGTCGGTATGGCCCTCGATCGCGATCTGGTTTCCCGACTTGGCGATCTTGCGGGAGATCGCCGCCAGCAATTGGCTGGCATAATCGTTGAGCTGGGCGGTCGGGCCCTTGAACATCGTCCGCTTGGCGGTGTCCATCAGGCTGATGCGAACGCCTTGCGGGGTCGGGTCGACTCGAATGCCGTCCTTCGCCTGCCGGGTCTCTGGCATCGAATCGATCGCGATCTGCATTTCCTGGGCGAGAACGCGCATCGCCGCGTCCGGAATCTGGGCAGTACCGCCGCGCGACGATCCATTGGTCGCGGATTCGAAGGAGGGCTGGCCGGCTGCCTTGAGGGTGTCGACCTGCGAACGGCGGCTACGAGAGCCGAGCCCTGGCGTCTGGCCCGGGCTGGCAGTGGTTGTCTGCGAAGCTGCCGGCTCGGCCGGCGAGAAATATTCCGCGAGGCCCTTGAGGCGCTGCTTGTCGGGGTTCGAAATCAGCCAGAGGAGCATGAAGAAGGCCATCATGGCGGTCACGAAGTCGGCGTAAGCGACCTTCCAGGCACCGCCATGGTGAGGATGGGCGCTCTTCCTGCGCTTGCGCACGATGATGATCGGGCGCTGATTGCTGCCCGGCTTGGTCGCCATCGTCGCCTCAGGCCGCCAGCAGCGCTGCGCGCAGCCGGTCCTGGACGGCGGTCAGCCGCACTGCGTCGACCGCCTCAACGACCCGCGATCCCGACGCCATCCGGTCGAGCAGATCGGCGCTCTCGTCGGCGCGCTGGACGATCAGGTCGAAGGTCTGAAGCTGCTCGAAATGGTGAAGCGCGAAACGCTCGTCACCGGTGAGCTGCTCGGCGAGCTGCTCGATCAGCATCCGCATCCCGCGAATCTCTTCGGCAATCGCTGCGTGAAGCGCGGGGGCGAGATGATCCTGGACCATATTTCTCTATAGGACCAACCACCCACCGACGGCGGGTTGAGCCGACTTTTGTTTCAAAACAATTCGATATCGCCGGTTGCGGCGAACAAGCGGGGCTGGAATGCGATCGGTGGGGACTCGGCGACGACCGCCGACCGCGCCTTGCCCTCGTAAGGCCGGAACTCGACCCTGCGCGCATGGCGACCGCCGAGATCGCAATGACCGATGCCTATGCCTTCGGTTTGTACGAAGCGTCGCGCGAAAGCTGCGTTGGTCGAGCCGATATTGCCGAGGCCGGCGACGATGTTGGCGCCGCCATAAAGATGCGCGCGCAGATGGTGCCGTGAGGCGCCGCGCTTCATCATCTCGTTGATCAGCAGCTCCATCGCGTGGATTCCGTAGCGCTGCATGTCCTGCTGCGAGGTGAAATTGCCCGGGCTGGGCTCGGCGAGAAGAAAATGGTTCATCCCGCCGATCCGGGCGATGCAATCGTGCAGGCACACGGCGACGCACGAGCCGAGCACCGTGGTGATCATCACATCGGGCTCGTCGACGACGCGAAACTGGCCCTGAACGATCGGAATCCGCTTCATAGATTCAGGTCAGTTCGCCGAAGACGCGTTCGATCTTTTCCCTGAGCGCAGCCGCCGCGAAGGGCTTCACCACATAATTGTTGACCCCCAGGGCCGCCGCCTTCTGGACCACGTCGCGGTCCGCGGAACCGGTGAGCATGATGAACACCGTCTTGCCGATCACCGGATCCTTGCGCACCGCCTCGAGGAACTGGAGCCCGTCCATGTCCGGCATGTTATAGTCCGAGATGATCAGGTGGACTCGATCGGCCTTGACCGCGACGAGCGCGTCGGTTGCGCTCCCCTTGTCGCGCATGTTGCGGAACCCGAGGTCCTGAAGCGTACGCCGGATCATCGCGCGCATGCTTACCTGATCGTCGACGATCATGACCTTGATTGCTGATGCTGCGGGCATAGTTTTACGCTCCTGCTCTCGCATGGCCACGACATGCCGCGAGGATGGCCCCGGGAAGTGCGGACAATGGATATTCTCGTTCGACCGCGCCTGCCGCGAACGCCGCTCGCGGCATGCCGTAGACGACGCAGCTTGCCTTGTTCTGGCCGAGCGTTCGTGCTCCGGCGGCCCGCATTGCGAGCAGGCCCGCGGCGCCGTCGGACCCCATTCCGGTCAGGATCACCCCGATCGCGCGCGTCCCGAACGGGACGATCGAATGGAACAGTCGGTCCACCGAGGGGCGATGGCCGTTGACCGGCTCGGCCGCTTCGAGGCGGATGGTGGGGATTTCGTCGTCCGCCAGCGCCATATGACGATCGCCGCCAGGCGCCACATAGACATGGCCCGCCTCGACCGTCATTCCGTGGGAGGCTTCGACCACCTTCACCCGAGTCGCCCGGTCGAGATGATCGGCGAATCCGGCAGTATAGCCGCGCGGCATATGCTGGACGATCAGGACCGGCGGGCAGTCGGGGGGAAGCGCGGCGAGCAGCGAGAAAAGGGCTTCAACGCCGCCGGTCGAAGCGCCGATCGCTATGATCGTGCCGCGGTCCGGCTGGACCGCCCCAGCCGACATGGGCGCGATCGGCGCCGGGCGAATATGGGCGCACGAACGGGCCGCCGACTTCACCGTGCTGCGCAGCAATGCGGCATCGCGCTCGAGATCGGCGGCATTGCCGCTTGGCTTGGCGATACAGTCGACGGCCCCGAGGCGAAGCGCCTCGATCGTCGCCCGGGTTCCGCGCGCGGTCCGCGTCGAGCACATGACCACGGGCATCGGCCGCAGCCGCATGATCTTCTCCAGAAAGGAGAGGCCGTCCATGCCGGGCATTTCGATGTCGAGCGTCAGCACGTCCGGATTGAGTGCCTTGATCATCGCGCGCGCGGCAAAGGGCTCGGGCGCGCCGCCAATCACCTCGATGTCGGGATCGGCGGAGAGGATACGCTGGATCGCCGCCCGCATCGAGGCGCTGTCGTCGATCACCAGGACTCGGACCGGTTTCGTCATCGGCGGTTCGCTTTGACGTAAATGGTCTGGCCGCAGGGCGTCATGCTGCCCGCGGCCGGGCCGATCAGGCGCTCCGAATGGCCGACATAGAGATAGCCGCCCGGAGTCAGCATCTCGACGAAGCGCGCCTCGAGCTCGGCCTTCGCCAAAGCGTCGAAATAGATCATCACGTTGCGGCAGAAGATCACGTCATATTGGCGAGTCATCGGCCATGGGCCGAACAGGTTGAGGACCCGGGCGGTGACGAGACGGCGCGCCTCCGGCGACATCGCGAACTCGTCCTCCTCCTGCAGGAGCCAGCGGCGGCGATAGGCCGGCGGCACCGGCTCGATATCGTCGGCACTATAGACCGCGCGGCGTGTCGCTTCGACGACCGGCGGCGAAAGATCGGTGGCGAGCAGCTTGACGTCGCCGCGGTTGAGCCATTCCGCGCTCGCTCTATCCTTGCCGAGCAGGCACATGGCGATTGAATAGATCTCCTGGCCGCTCGAGCAGCCCGCCGACCAGATCCGCACCGGCCCCCGGAGCGCTCGCTCCCGCAGCATCGGGACGACGGTCTCGCGAAGGTGCTCGAAGTGATGATTCTCGCGGAAGAAATGGGTGTGGTTGGTGGTAAGCGCGATGATCATCGCAGCCCGCTCTTCGGCGTCCGACTCGATCACGGCGATATAGTCGCCGAAGCTCTCCAGCTGCCGCTCCCGCAGCCGGCGTGCAAGGCGCGACTGGACGAGCGTGATCTTGCTCGGGGGCAGCTCGATGCGCGCTTCCCGTCGAACGATCTCGGCGATCCTCGAGAATATCCGCGGGGGCAGCTCGACCGTCGTCGCGACGATCGAGTCCGCTTCCCCCTCGATGGCGTCAATCATGCGGCGAGCTCGAGAGGCCTGGCCAGGCTGAGCGCGTCGAGGTCGAGCAGCAGCACCATCGCGTGCGAATCCGCTCCCTCGACTGCAGTGGCGCGCTGCGGGACGCGGACCAGACCCGCGATCAGGCGTTCTTCGCCGGATTCCACATCGGGTGCGGGCTGGATGTCGCCGGCCTGGACCTGGACGATGTCGGCGACCTCGTCGACGAGGAACCCGGCCTGCTTGTCGCCGATATTGACCACCAGGATGCACGAGCGTGAATGCAGCTCGCTCGGCGCCCAGCCCAGCCGCTCGGCGAGCCCGATCACCGGGACAACGGTCCCGCGAAGGTTGGTTACGCCCTTGATGAAGGCAGGTACGCCCGGCAGCGGAGTGGGGGTCTCCCATTCGCGAATCTCGACCAGCGCGCTCATGTCGATCCCGAACATCTGCCCGGCGAGCGAGAAGGTGACGATCTTGCGCTCGGAGGGGGTCTGGGTGGTCATGCTGCGAGTCCTTTGAGGGGGTGGCGCTGGTCCGCGGGTGCGACCAGCGCGTCGACATCGAGAATCAGGGCGATCGAGCCGTCGCCGAGGATGGTGGCGCCACCGAGACCCCGGATCGGATAAAGGTTCTGGTCCAGGCTCTTGATCACCACCTCGCGGCGGTCGTCGATCGTGTCGACCATCAGGCCGACCCGGCCGACCGGCTCGCTTTCGACGACGATGACGAGACAGTCCTCCGGCCGACGGCGATCGTTGGCGGCAAGACCGAAATATTCGGTCAGCCGCTTGATCGGCAGATAGGAGCCGCGGAGCTCGATCACTTCGCAGTGCGGCGAGATCAATCGAACCTGGCCCGGCTCGGGCTGGATCGATTCGACCACGCTGGCCAGCGGCAGGACGAATCGCTGGTGGGCGAGCCTGACGATCATTCCGTCCAGGATCGCGAGGGTAAGCGGAAGCGCCATGGTGAAGGTCGTGCCCTGGCCGGGCACCGACCTGATCTCGACGCGCCCGCCGAGCGCCTCGACGCTGGAGCGGACGACATCCATTCCGACTCCACGTCCCGAAATGTTCGAAACGGTTTCCGAAGTGGAGAAACCGGGGGCGCAGATCAGCTGGTCGATCTCCTCGTCGCAAAGGATCGCGTCGGCCGGAATGATGCCTTTTTCGATCGCCTTGGCGCGTACGCGGGCCCGGTCGATGCCGCGGCCGTCGTCGCTGACCCGGACGAAAATCCGTGCACCTTTCTGTTCGGCCGAGAGACGAATCATGCCCTCGGCGGGCTTGCCGCTGGCAATTCGCTCCCCGACAGTCTCGATGCCATGGTCGACCGCGTTGCGGATCATGTGGGTGAGCGGGTCGCCGATCTTTTCGATCACGCCCTTGTCGACTTCGGTGATCTCGCCGCTGGTCTCGAGCGTCACCTGCTTGCCGGTCTCGGCCATGAGGTCGCGCAGCATCCTCGGCACGCGCGAGAAGGCCTGGCGGATGGGCTGCGCGCGCAGCGACATCACATTGTCCTGGATCTCGCGGGTCAGGCGCGCGAGCTCGGGAAGCTCGACCTTTTCCTGGTCCGCCGGCGGCAGCCGGTCGGCGAGGATCGAGTTCCGGATGACGAGCTCGCCCACCAGGTTGAGCAGCATGTCGAGCTTGCCGAGATCCACCCGGATGGTCTGCGCCGGCGCATCGATCGGGAGGCCCTTGGCCTGCGGAGGGGCGCGGTCGGCCGAATGTTCGGATGGATCGGAGTCGACGGCGGGAGGCGCGAGCCCTGCGTCCGGCACTGCGGCACGCTCGACTTCGACGATGCAATCGGGGGAAACGAAGTCGAAGCATTCGAGGATCTCGGCGCGGTCGACCGAGGCCGGAACCGAAAGCGTCCAGTCGAAATAGGCG
>JAQGLD010000510.1 GCA_028293055.1 Alphaproteobacteria bacterium | reverse complement strand
AATCGAACCTCTTCAACTTTTCTACGCCTTCGGTGAAGATCAAATGGCCCGTCGGCACCGACGCGAAGACCATGGCCGGCGCTCCGGAATTGAGCTGGCAGGTCCGGCAATGGCACCAGCCAGCGTCGAATGGCGCACTGGCCAGTTCGTAGCGCACGGCTCCACAGCAACAGCCCCCTCGATACGTATCAGCCATGGCTTTCGGCTATCGTCCAGCCACTTGCCCGTCAATTGACTTGGATTGGGGCCAACCCTACATCGCCCGGCGACATTGCAGAGGGGGCGGCGGCTTCGGGGGCCTCCTCGCGTGCTGGCCCCGAGAGTTAGAGAACAGGATCGCCCATGTTTGGCGGAATTGCCAAAGCCATATTCGGATCGTCGAACGAACGTTACGTACGTTCGCTGCGCAAGATCGTCGACCAGATCAACAGCCACGAGCCGAGCATCTCGGCGATGACGGACGACGAGCTTCGCAACCAGACTGCGATCTTCCGCCAGCGGCTGGCGAGCGGCGACGATCTCGACGATATCCTTCCCGAAGCCTTCGCGACGGTGCGCGAGGCTGCCAAGCGGACGCTCGGGCAGCGGCACTACGATGTGCAGATGATCGGCGGAATCGTCCTCCATCGCGGCGAGATCGCCGAGATGCGGACCGGCGAGGGCAAGACCCTCGTCGCGACCCTGGCCGTCTATCTCAACGCGCTCGAGGGCAAGGGCGTCCACGTCGTCACCGTCAACGACTATCTCGCCCGCCGCGACGCCGAGTGGATGGGCCAGGTCTATCGCTTTCTGGGAATGAGCGTCGGTGTCATCGTCCCCAACCTCACCGACCAGATGCGCAAGGCGGCCTACGGCTCGGATATCACCTACGGCACGAACAACGAGTTCGGCTTCGACTATCTTCGCGACAATATGAAATATGAGCGGGAGTCGCTGGTCCAGCGGCCATTCAATTTCGCGATCGTCGACGAGGTCGATTCGATCCTGATCGACGAGGCGCGGACGCCCTTGATCATCTCGGGCCCGACCGACGACAAATCGGAGCTCTATATCTCGGTCGACAAGATCGTGAAGGGGCTCGTCCCGATCGATTACGAGCTGGACGAGAAGCAGAAGTCGGTCGTGCTCACCGAGGACGGCACCGAGAAGATGGAACGGCTGCTCGAGGATGCCGGCCTTCTGGTCGGCTCCAACCTCTACGATTATGAGAATACTGTGGTCGTTCACCACCTCAACCAGGCGCTTCGCGCCAATGTCATGTTCCGCCGCGACATCGATTATATCGAGAAGGACGGCAAGATCGTCATCATCGACGAATTCACCGGCCGCATGATGGACGGACGGCGCTGGTCCGACGGCCTCCACCAGGCGGTCGAGGCCAAAGAGGGCGTCAATATCGAGCCCGAGAACCAGACGATGGCCTCGATCACCTTCCAGAACTATTTCCGTCTCTATCCCAAGCTGTCCGGAATGACCGGCACCGCAGCGACCGAGGCACCGGAATTCTGGGACATCTACAAGATGAACGTGGTCTCGATTCCGACCCATGTCGACGTGAAGCGAATCGACGAGGAAGACGAGTTCTACAAGAACCAGGAAGACAAGTTCGGAGCGATCGCCAAGGGCATCAAGGAGAAGCAGCTGATCGGCCAGCCGGTGCTGGTCGGCACGGTCTCGATCGAGAAATCGGAATTGCTCTCGGAATATCTCAACGCGGAGGGCGTCAAGCACGAGGTGCTGAATGCTCGCTATCACGAGCAGGAAGCCCATATCGTCGCCCAGGCGGGCCGTTTCGGGGTCGTCACGATCGCCACCAACATGGCCGGCCGCGGCACCGACATCCAACTCGGTGGCAATGTCGAGTTCCGGGTGAACGACGAGCTTTCGGAGATGGAGGACGGCCCCGAGAAGGAGGCCGCGATCGCCAGGATCAAGCAGGAGGTCCAGGAGGAGAAGGACCGGGTGCTCGCCGCGGGAGGCCTCTTCGTGCTGGGCACCGAGCGCCACGAGAGCCGCCGCATCGACAATCAGCTGCGAGGCCGCTCGGGCCGCCAGGGCGATCCCGGCCTCAGCCGTTTCTATCTCAGCCTCGACGACGATCTGCTCCGAATCTTCGGTCCGCAGACGATGTTCGCGCGGATGATGAACAAGAACCTCGCCGACGGCGAGGCGATCATCAGCCCGTGGATATCGAAGGCAATCGAGACCGCGCAGCGCAAGGTCGAGGCGCGAAACTACGACATCCGCAAGCAGGTCGTCGAATATGACGATGTGATGAACGACCAGCGCAAGGTCATCTACGAGCAGCGCGCCGATATCATGGATTCCGACACGGTCGGCGATGTGGTCTCGGACATGCGGATCGAGGTGGTCAATGCGATCGTCGGGGAGGCCTGCCCGCCCAATTCCTATCCCGAGCAATGGGAGATCGGCCTGCTCAAGGAGCGGCTTCTCGAGGTGTTCGGTCTCGAGCCTTCGATCGACGAGTGGCTGAAGGAGGAAGCGGTCGAGCCGGAGATGTTCGTCGAGCGGATCCAGGCGATGGTCGACCAGAACATCGCCGACAAGATCGTCGATATTCCGCCGGAAAGCTATGTTCAGGTCGAGAAGAGCATCCTGCTGCAATCGCTCGACCACCACTGGAAGGAGCATCTCGCGATGCTCGACGCGCTTCGCCAGGTCATCCACCTGCGCGCCTACGCGCAGAAGAAGCCGATCGACGAATATAAGCGCGAGGCCTTCCACCAGTTCGAGCGCATGCTCATCCAGATCCGCGAGGACGTGACCCGCACGATCTCGCTTGCCACTTTCTCGATGGCTCCTCCGGAATATGCGGATTTCCCGCCGCTTCCGGACTTCATCACCACCCATATCGACCCGATGACCTCGGATGACGACAGCGCCGACATCGATGCCGGTACCGGCAACATCCTGTCGCGGTTGCCGCCGCTGCAGATGCCCAAGCCGGATCTGCCGGCCGGGGTTGGCCTCGACGAGATGGAACGAGTCAGCCGCAACGCGCCCTGCCCGTGCGGATCGGGGCTCAAGTACAAGCACTGCCACGGGCAGCTCGGGTAAGAAAAAAGGCCGGCGGAAACGCCGGCCTTTCTCGTTCGGTTCCTGCGCTGGAAACCCAGGGGAGGGTTTCGGGTTCAAGCCACCTTATAGCCTTCCTTGTTCATCAGTGCGGTGAGCTTGGAATTCTGCTCGTCGGAAAGGCTGCGCTGGAAGGCGGGGAAGACTTCGTCCTCTTCCATCCGCATATGCTCCTGGAGCATCGAACGGAAATCGCGGACTCGGGCGATCCACTCGGGACTGTCCTTCCGCATCGTCTCGAGCTCGTAGAGATAGGTCTTCACATAGCCATGCTCGGAGTTGAGCGTGTCGGCGTCGTGCGCCTGATTGGCTTGGCGAAGCGCGGGATAGATCACATTTTCTTCCTCGACCGCATGCTTGTCGAGTGCGTATTTGAGCTTGGCGAGGAGATGGCTTCGAACGATCGTCTGGCTGTTATCGGTGGCCTGGATCTTGTCGAACAGAGCGAGCGTCAGGCGGTGCTCGGTCTTCAGCGCCTCGAGCCAGTCGCTACTGGCTCCGCTCTGCATCTGAACGAACAATTTGCGCCCCACATTGGCGGCAATGCCGGCGGCCGCTCCGGCCAGCGCCGCACCTGCGAGCACTCCGGTGCTGCCCCACGACAATATTCCGTCGCCTTCACCAGCGCCCGGGTTTGAGCGGGTCTTTCTGCCCTGATTCGTCTGGGATTTCGTTGCCATCTTGGCCTCCTTCGGTTTTGCGAACGAACAAGCGGAGCCTCGGCTAGGTTCCGGACGGCGAAGCGATAAGGGCAGTTTCTAGGCCCGGCGGATAGGGCTAGCGGAGCATCGGCCTCTGTATCGCCAGATCGTTGCGGATCGTCGTCGCGGCGACGCCGCCTTCGCCCATGGCATGGCTGATCTGGTCGAGGCCGAGCACGACGTCGCCGGCGGCGTACAGGCCCGGGATCGAGGTTCGCTGATGCGAATCCACGATCAGGACCCCATCCGTGAGTGCGGCACCGAGCTGAACTGCGAGTTCGATATGGGTGTCCGAGCCCAGAGCCGGATAGACGCTGTCGAACGTGAAATGGCCGTCCGCGGTGTCGACGACGATGCAGTCCTCATGTGCAGCGACCGCGTGGCAGGGGCCATCGACCGTCTCGATGCCGAATTCGCGAAGCTTGGCCTGATCGGCCTGGTCGAGGTCGTGCGCCCTGTCGGGGGCGATGAGGGTCACGTCGGCGGTGAAGCTGCGCAGGAATGCAGCCTCCGCGACTCCGCGCCCCCCGCTGCCGATCACCCCGACCTTCTTGTCGGTCACCTCATAGCCATCGCAGATCGGGCAATAGCGGATGAGGCCACGGGCCAGCGCCTCGTCGTGCAACTCCTCGTCCATCGGCGGGCGCCGATTGGTGACTCCGGTGGCCAGCAGAACGCTTCGCGCAGTGACCGATCCCTGGCCCCATTCGGCTCGGAATCCGCCTTCGACGGCCTCGATCCGAGTGACCCGTCCAGTGACGATCGCGGCGCCATAGATCTGGGCCTGCTCGGTCATCCGCGCGATCAGCTCCTTGCCGGATATGCCGTCCGGAAAGCCTGCATGATTGTGCGAGCAGGGGATCAGGCTGGCGCGGCTCTTCCCAGCATCGACCACTTTCAGCGACAGATGGAAGCGCGCGAGGTAGATGGCGGCGGTCAGCCCGGCGGGGCCGCCGCCGATTACCAGGCAGTCATGGTCGGTCTCGGTCATCCGCGGCTCAGCGCATCGCACAGCGCACGGTTCCAGTCCTTGAACCGCCGCCTCGCCGAGTCTATCCGCCGTCCTGGCCACGACTGGTCCTGGCGAAGATGTGGACGAGCGAATGACCTGGGCCGCGACCGTCCTCACCCTGTATCCCGAAATGTTTCCTGGTCCGCTCGGCCTCAGCCTTGCCGGTCGCGCCATGGCGCAGGAAATCTGGTCGCTCGACACCGTCCAGATTCGCGATTTCGCCACCGACCGGCACCGTTCGGTCGACGACACGCCGGCGGGCGGCGGCGCGGGGATGGTGATGCGGGCGGACATCCTCGCGGCCGCGGTCGATTGCGTGCTGGAACGCCGGCCCGGCGCACCGATACTTGCCATGACTCCGCGCGGGCGGCCGCTCGACCAAGCCCTGGTCCGCGATCTCGCCGCGGGCTCCGGCGTGTCGATCCTGTGCGGCCGGTTCGAGGGAATCGACGAGCGCCTGTTCGAAGGACGGCCGATCTTGCCGGTCTCGATCGGAGACTATGTGCTTTCCGGCGGCGAAGTGGCGGCGCTGACCCTGCTCGATGCTTGCGTTCGGCTGCTTCCCGGAGTAATGGGCGCCGCTTCCAGCGGAGATGACGAGAGCTTCGAACAGGGGCTGCTCGAATATCCGCATTATACCCGACCTCTGATATGGGAAGGGCGCAGGATCCCTGAAGTGCTGCGATCGGGGGATCATGCGAAGATAGCCGCATGGCGCGCGAGCCGCGCCGCGGAGGACACACGGCTAAGGCGGCCGGACCTGATCGCGCGTCATGGGGACGCGCGAAGGCCACCGCCCTCTGGTGCGCGGCACGAAGAAGAGAGCGATTGAAATGAATTTGATCCAGCAGCTCGAGGCCGAGGCGATCGAGCAGTCCCTGCAGACCCGCGCCATCCCCGAATTCCGTCCGGGCGACACGCTCCGCGTCGGAGTCAAGGTGGTCGAAGGCGACCGCACGCGAATCCAGAATTTCGAAGGCGTCTGCATCGCCCGCGCCAACCGCGCGCTCGGCAGCAGCTTCACCGTTCGCAAGATCAGCTTCGGCGAGGGCGTCGAGCGCGTCTTCCCGCTCTACTCGCCCAATGTCGACTCGATCGAGGTCGTGCGCCGCGGCGCGGTGCGTCGCGCCAAGCTTTATTATCTGCGTGGCCGGACCGGAAAGGCCGCCCGCATCGCCGAGCGCCGCGACACCCGTCCGGAGAAAGCGGCTGCCGCAGCCGCCGCCGCGGCCAAGCAGACCGAGTCCGCCGAGGGCTGAGATCCGGCAATCGATAATCTCATCGAGGGGCGGGGAGGGCATTGCTTTCCCCGCCCTTTCTTTTCGCCGCGACGCCTCTAGGTTGCGGGCCATGCGTCACCTCGCCCTGGGCCTTCTCGCCGTCATGTCCGTCCTCTCGCTCGATCCCGCCTCGGCTCGCGACCTCCCGCTAGACCGCCTGTTCGCAAGCCCGGATCTGAGCGGGCGAACCCCGCGCGAGCCGAAGCTTTCGCCGGACGGCCGCCTCGTGACCCTGCTGCGTAACCGCCCCGACGATCGCGACCGCTACGATTTGTGGGCGATCGACACCTCGACCGGAGCTGCCAGGATGCTGGTCGATTCGGCGAAGATCGGCAGCGGCGGAGAGGTATCCGAGGAAGAAAAGATGCGCCGCGAGCGCCAGCGCATCGCGGGGACCAAGGGCATCACCGATTATGCCTGGGCTCCGGATGGCAAGAGCCTGCTCGTGCCGATCGACGGCGATCTCTACGCCGCCACGCTCGACGGAAATGTCCGCCGGCTGACCGACACCAAGGCGACCGAGATCGACGCGAAGGTTTCAGAGACCGGCCGCTTCGTCTCGTTCCTGCGCGAGCAGAATTTGTACGTGCTCGACACCGTCGGCGGGCAGGAGCGTGCGCTCACCAGCGACGGCGGCGGGACCTTGAGCTGGGGCGCGGCCGAATTCGTCGCGCAGGAGGAAATGGGGCGCAGCACCGGCTATTGGTGGTCGCCCGACGATCGCTACATCGCCGTCGCACGAGTCGACGAGAGCCCGGTCGGAATCGTCACTCGCGCCGCAATCGGCGCCGAAGGCACGAAGCTTGTCGCCCAGCGCTACCCGGCCGCCGGCACTGCCAATGCGATCGTCGACCTCTACATCATGGCGCCCGATGGCAGCGCGAGGGTCAAGGCCGATCTCGGCAGCAATCCCGACATCTACCTCACCCGGGTCAATTGGAGCGCGGACGGCCGCAGCCTGCTCGTCCAGCGGATGAGCCGCGACCAGAAGCGGCTGGATGTCCTCCGGGTCGATCCCGCGAGCGGGCGGTCCGAGCTTCTGTTCGAGGAAACCTCGCCGACCTGGGTCAATCTCAACGACAATCTTAAGCCGCTCAGGGACGGGAGCCTGATCTGGTCCTCCGAGCGTTCCGGATTTTCTCACCTCTATCGCTGGAGCGCGGGACGCTGGACCCAGCTCACAAGGGGCGACTGGGCGGTCGAGAAGGTCGTCGCGGTCGATCAGAAGGCG
Source organism: Alphaproteobacteria bacterium (assembly GCA_028293055.1). GTDB lineage: Bacteria > Pseudomonadota > Alphaproteobacteria > Sphingomonadales > Sphingomonadaceae > Allosphingosinicella. The sequence continues at coordinate 3,208 of JAQGLD010000510.1, read as the reverse complement.
AAGACGATCTATTTCACCGGCACGCTCGAAACCCCGCTCGAGCAGCAGCTTTACTCGGTGAGCTATGCCAGGCCGGGCAAGCCCGTGCGGATCACCGATGCCGGTTGGTCGAATTCGGTCGAGATGGACAATAAGGCGAGCCGCCTGCTCGTCACCCGCTCCAACCCCAGCCAACCCGGGCAGGTCTACCTCGCCGACACCGCAAATCACCGCCTCGCCTGGATCGAGGAGAACAGGCTCGGTCCCGACCATCCTTACGCGCCCTATCTCGACAGCCATGTCGAGCCGGTCTTCGGCACCCTTCCGGGTGTCTCGGGCGATCTCCACTATCGCATGTTCTCGCCGCCACGGGTCGCGGGCAGACATTATCCGGTCTTCGTCCATGTCTATGCTGGGCCGCACGGCCAGCTGGTCAGCCGCGCCTGGTCGCGCGACCTGCCGCTCTACCAGCATCTCGTCGACCAGGGCTGGATCGTCTTCACCCTCGACGGCCGTGGCACGAACCGCCGCGGGGCGAAGTTCGAAGGCGCGATCTACCACGCGATGGGCGGCGCCGAGGTCGAGGACCAGCTTGCCGGCCTCGCCTGGCTGAAGCGCCAGGACTTCGTCGACCCGGCACGCGTGGCGGTGATGGGCTGGTCCTATGGCGGCTACATGACGCTGAAACTGCTCGAAAGAGCGCCGGGCGCCTTCGCTGCAGGAGTCGCGGTGGCGCCGGTCACCCGCTGGGAGAATTACGACACCTTCTACACCGAGCGTTATCTCGGCAATCCGATATCCGATCCGAAGCCGTACGAGACTTCGGAGGCGCTCGACCAGGCGATCGCGATCCGCGACCCGCTCCTGGTCGTCCACGGAATGTCCGACGACAATGTCGTGTTCAGCAACACCACATCGCTGATCGCCAAACTCCAGAAGGAAAAGAAGCCGTTCGAGCTGATGGTCTATCCGGGCGCGACCCACGCCATAGCCGGCGAGGGGCCCAGGACGCATGTCTGGCTGACGATCGAGAAATTCCTCGACCGGACCGTTCGGGCCGCTCCCTAAAGCATCATGTCGCGAACCGAGAGGGTAGCGTCTGGCGAATATTGAGGAGCGGCGTCGGCGGGCCTGGCTCGCACCAGGGGAATGGCCTGCGCGGGTAGGGCATAGAGCAGCCCGATCAGCTTCGCCGGCACCCGATCGCGCCCCGCGACGAGCAGGTCGACGGTCAATCCTTCGCAGCTTCGGCCGTTGCAGCGCAGGGAAAAGGCATCGTCGGCCTTGCCCCGGCCGAAGCGGGCGATCGATCCCTCAGCCGCTGCCGCGATGAATCCCGCCTTGCGGTCGCCGCGCAGGATCAGCGAATCGTTGCCCGCCATGTGCAGGCGAAGACGAATCCGACGACCAAGCGCGGTGGCGGTCTCCCCGACCCGTTCGATCCACGGCGCTGCGGTCGGCAGCAACGGCGCCGGTGCGGTCCAGCGCTTTCGGCTCGACCAGGGGACCTTCACGCCCTCCCGATAACCGGAAAAAGCCGAAGGCAGGGGAGCGCCGTCATTGACCACCATCCACTGCGCCGATCGCGGTCGGCGGACATATTCGATCCCGAACGCCTGCTTTCGGTCCGGCGAGTAATTCGGGACCAGGAGGAGCGCGGCCCAGCCGGCGAGCGCGGCGCCCGCAAGGGCAAAAACGGGTCCGCGTGCCGGCAAACGGTCGAGAGCGGGCTTGAGCTCGATCATCGCAGGCAGCAGGATCAAAGCCGCGAGCGCGGCGAAGATCCAGCCGGCACCGAAGTCGAGCAGGACCTCGCTGAGGTGGAGCAGCGGCGCCCAGCTCAGGAACAGGAGCAGCCACGCAGCGGCCGCCGCGATTCGCTCGGCACCCGGCCAGCGCCGCCCCGTCGCCATGCCCGCAATCGCGATGCAGGGCGGCAGCAGGAAGAAGATCGATGCGCCGGGCGCCAGCACGCACAGCGCGCCGCCGATCAGCAGGAAGATCAGCCAGAAGCCGCACCTCAGCGCTGCCGTTCCGCATCGACGGCCGGGTCCCGCCAGCACGAGAGCGATCGCGGCTAGCGCGCTGAGGTCGATCGCGATAGCGATCATCCCGGGATTCGCCCGCCAGAAGGTTCCGCCGCGGGTGAGCCCGACCGCGCTTTCGAGCAGGAAGCCGGCGATTGCAGAACCGACCATCGAAGCGGCGGCGACGGCGCACGCGCGGGCCAGACCCTGCCGGCGGGTCCACGCCAGCAGCGACGCGGCCAGGATCAGCAGGGCCAGAAGGAAGAAAGCAAGCGGCGCCGGTAACGACGCCAGGCCGCGACCGAGCAGGTCGGCATAGACTCGCTCGCCTCGGCCTTGCGGCGATGCCTGCGCCATCGCCGCCGCAGCCCGAACCGCTTGCTCCCCCATATGACGGACGCTGCGTGGATCGAGCGCAGCAATCCGGTCGCCCGGACTGTGGTAACGGGTTTCGTTGCCGATCACCGCGAAGTTGAGAATCGTCCAGGGCCGTTCCTTGAATACCGAAACATCGGTGTCGTTGGGGATCAAGGCGTAGAAATCGGCGGTCAGCGAGTTGGCCACCGGATGCCAGGCGGTGGCGCCGAAGGCGGCCAGCGCCGGCCCATTGGGACGGCTCGTCTCGAACATGATCGCCGGGCCGGTGACACCGCGGGATTCGAAGTTGATCGCGCTGCCCACCTTGGCCGCGATCGGATCATGCTCGAGGAAGGCGCGCGCGCCGTTGAGGCCGGCCTCCTCGCCCTCATCGAAGAGGAAGGTGACCGGGCGCGACAGTTTGCGATCCTTGAGCAAGGCTGCGGTCTCGATCATGACCGCGACACCGATGCCGTCATCGGCGGCGCCAGGCCCCACCGGCGTTGAATCGTAGTGCGAGACGAGCAGGACGTGGCGGCCCGAAGCGGGACCGATCGTCGCTCGGACATTGCGGATCCGCGCACAGGAGACGGCGCGACTCTTCGCCTCGCCATTGCAGTTGATCGAATCGGTGACGACGGGCGACAGGCCGACCGAGCGCAGCTCCGCGGTCAGTCGGTTCCGCACCTGATCGTTCGCCGGGCTATCGACCGGATGCGGCCGCTGATCGCCGAGAATGCGCTGGAGCCGTGCGATCGCCCGCTTGGCGTCGAATGCGCCGGGCCAGGCCTGTTCGGGGACATCGGGCAAGGCGAGCAGGGCTGGCTTGGCCGCCATCGCCAGGA
>JAQGLD010000445.1 GCA_028293055.1 Alphaproteobacteria bacterium | reverse complement strand
ATGACGCTGGAGGAGAAGGCAGCGCAGGCCGGCCATACCGCGCCGGCAATCCCTCGGCTCGGACTGCCCGAATATAATTGGTGGAACGAGGGGCTGCACGGAGTGGCCCGCGCCGGAATCGCCACCGTCTTCCCCCAGGCGATCGGGATGGCCGCGTCCTGGGACGCGCCGCTGATGCACGATGTCGCCGACACGATCAGCACCGAGTTCCGCGCCAAATATGTCGAGCGGGTCCATCCCGACGGCGGCACAGACTGGTATCGCGGGCTGACCGTGTGGTCGCCCAACATCAACATCTTCCGCGACCCGCGCTGGGGACGCGGGCAGGAAACCTATGGCGAGGATCCTTATCTGACGTCGCGGATCGGGATCGCCTTCATCCGCGGACTGCAGGGCGACGATCCCGACCATTTCAAGACGATCGCGACCTCGAAACATTATGCCGTGCACAGCGGCCCGGAATCGACCCGCCACCAGGAGGACGTCCACCCCTCCGCTCACGATCTCGAGGATACGTATCTGCCAGCTTTCCGGGCGACGGTGACCGAGGGCCATGTCCGCTCGGTGATGTGCGCCTACAATGCGGTCGACGGAATTCCGGCCTGCGCAAACCCGATGCTGCTCGAGCAGAAGTTGCGCCGCGACTGGGGCTTCAAGGGCTATGTCGTCTCCGATTGCGGCGCCGCAGCCAACATCTTCCGCAAGGACAGCCTCCATTATCTGCCGACCGCGGAGCAGGGCGTCGCCGCGGCCTTCAAGGCCGGCATGGATGTGATCTGTGGAGACTATCGCAACCATATGAGCACCGAGCCCGAGGGTATCGTCTCCGCGGTGCGCAATGGCCTGCTGCCCGAGGCCGTGCTCGACCGGTCGCTGCGCCGCTTGTTCGAGGCGCGCATCCGGCTCGGCATGTTCGATCCGCCGGCCGCGTCGCCCTGGGCGAATATCGGCCCCGCCGACAATGACAGCCCGGCCCATCGCGCGCTCGCGCTGAAGATGGCGCAGGCATCGATGGTCCTGCTCAGGAATCAGGGCGGTCTGCTCCCGATCAAGAGCGCGCCGCGGACGATCGCGGTGATCGGGCCCAATGCCGACAGCCTCGACTCGCTGGTCGGCAATTATAACGGCACTCCATCCGCTCCGGTCACCGTGCTGGCCGGAATCCGCGCCCGCTTCCCCAACGCGAAAATCCTCTATTCGCAGGGCACCGGTCTGGTCGGTCCGGCGACCCCGCCGGTGCCGGATGGCGCGCTGTCCGGGCTCGTCGCCGAACATTTTGCCGGCGCCGACTTGCAGGGCGCTCCGCAGTCGCGGGGCGCGGAAGCGACTGCCGCAGTCGAATGGCGCGGCGACCGGGAGAGCTCGACCCGCTGGACCGGTACCCTGACCGCCCCCGAGACCGGCGACTTCGCTTTCGGTTTCAGGAGCGAGAACGGCTATCGGATCTGGATCGGCGACAAGCTGGTCGTCGACGAATGGGGCGTCGGCGACGCGCCTTCGATCGAGACCGGCACGATCCGGCTCGAGGCCGGACGGCAATATCCAGTCCGGGTCGAGGCCTTTCAGCGCGGCGCCCGCGGCGATCAGAGGCTGATCTGGAGCCCGCCGAGCCAGCGCGGCGAGAGTGCGGTCGCGGCTGCGCGCCAGGCCGACCTGGTGCTCTTCGTCGCCGGTCTTTCCGCCCGGGTCGAAGGCGAGGAAATGAAGGTAAAGGCGGAAGGCTTCGCCGGCGGCGACCGCACCAGTCTCGACCTTCCAGCGCCCCAGCAGCATCTGCTCGAGCAGGTCAGCGCGACCGGCAAGCCGGTCGTCCTGGTGCTGATGAACGGGAGCGCGCTCGGCGTGAACTGGGCGGACGCCCATGTCCCCGCGATCGTCGAGGCCTGGTATCCTGGGGAGCAGGGCGGCACTGCGGTCGCTTCCTTGCTCGCCGGCGATTTCAGTCCGGCCGGGCGGCTTCCGGTGACCTTCTACAAATCGGCCGGCCAGCTGCCCGCGTTCAACGATTATACCATGGCCCGGCGCACCTACCGCTATTTCGACGGCGAACCGCTTTATCCGTTCGGGCACGGGCTGAGCTATACCAGCTTCCATTATTCGAACGCGCGGACGAGCAAGGCCGTGGTCGATGCGAGCGGCGACGTCTCGGTCTCGGTCGATGTCACCAACCAGGGCGCGATGGACGGCGACGAGGTGGTCCAGCTCTATCTGCGCCACCCCGACCTGGCCGGGGCTCCGATCCGCGCGCTCGAGGGGTTCGAGCGGATTCATCTCGTCCGCGGCGAGACTCGCACGATCACCTTCCAGCTCGATCCGCGGGCGCTCAGCATCGTCGATCCGGCGGGCGCGCGGATGGTGGTGCCGGGCGACGTCGAGATCTGGGTCGGCGGCGGCCAGCCGGTGGCCCGGCCCGGCCTGCCGCGGGCGACGGGCGCAGCCGCGCGGTTCACGGTGCGCGGAACGAGCAGGTTGCCGGGCTGAGCGCCGCTCGCGGCGCCCAACCCTGCAACCCCCCAAACCTCCACTGTGTCCCGGCGAAGGCCGGGACCCGGTTCAAGGACTGTGCGGCTGGACCCCGGCTTTCGCCGGGGAACAGGCTATCTCGAGACGGAACTCAGGCCGATGGCCTTAACGCCAGGAGCAAACCCGCTCGCGATGATGGTGGCGCCAGACCATCCAGCAATGCTGGCGGCGATGGTTGCGCCAGCCATTGTGGCGGCCGCGATCGCCGTCGCGCCAATTATTGTCGTGGCGGTCGCCGTCATGCCGGTCGCCCATATTGCCGTCGTGGCGGTCGCCCTGCATGCCCATGTCATGGCGGTCACCCATATTATCGTGCCTGTCGGGCTGTGCCATCGCCGGCGCCGCGCCGATCGCACCGAGGCTCAGGGCGGCCGCGGCCGCGAGAATTAGGCTCTTCATCGTCACTCTCCTTCTTGTTCTGGGAGGGTAACGATAGCGGGCGCGCTTGGGTCCATGACAAGCGAGTTCGGAAAATTAGAGGATCAGGCCGTGGCGATGCCGGCGCGGCACTTCATCAGAGGCTGGATGCGGGTCCCGAAATTCTCGGTGCCTTCGACGAAATCGTCGAAGGTCAGCAGCACTCCGCCGGTATTAGGCACCTCTGCAATCTCGTCGAGCATCCGCGCGATGCTCTCATAGGATCCGACCAATGTGCCCATGTTGAGGTTGACCGCGCTCTCGCGGTCGGCGAGCTGGCGGACATTGGTGCTCGCCGAAGTCTTGTCGGCGGCGCCCTGGACGCCGAGCCAGGCGACCGCAGCCTCGTCCACGCCCTCGCGATAATAGATCCATTTTTCCATCGCTTCCTCGTCGGTCTCGGCGGCGATGACCATGACGAGGACATAGATCCTGACGTCGCGGCCGGTCTTGGCGGTCGCCGCCATCAGCCGGTCGTTATTGCCGGAAAAGGCCTTGGGGGTGTTGACGCCCTTTCCGAGGCAGAAGGCGTAATCGGCATATCGGGCCGAGAAAGCGAGGCCCTCGTCCGAGCTTCCCGCGCAGATGATCTTCATCTCGCCCTCCGGCAGCGGACGCACCCGGCAATCCTCCATCTGGTAATATTCGCCCTTGAAGTTCGAGACTCCGGTCTCCCACAATTCGCGCAGGATATGGGCATATTCGCCGAGCATCTGGTAGCGATTGCGGAAATGCTCGTCGCCCGGCCACAGCCCCATCTGGCTATATTCCGGCCGCTGCCAGCCGGTGATCAGATTGAGCCCGAAGCGTCCGTGGCTGATCGAATCGATCGTGTTGCACATCCGCGCGGCAAAGGCGGGCGGGATGACCAGGGTCGGGCAGGTCGCGTAAATCTTGATCTTCTCGGTGACGGCGGCGAGGCCGGCCATCAGCGTGAAGCTCTCCATATTATATTCCCAGAACTCGGTCTTGCCGCCGAAGCCGCGCAGCTTGATCATCGAGAGCAGGAAATCGACCCCATATTTCTCGGCGCGAAGCGCGATCTCCTTGTTGAGATCGAAGCTCGGCATGTACTGGGGCGAGTTTTCGGAGATCAGCCAGCCATTGTTGCCGATCGGGACGAAGATGCCGACTTCCATCATGGGACTCCCTGGGATGTTCCGGCGAACCAGTCGCGGAGCAAAAGATCGAAAGCGGCGGGATCGGTGATATTGCAGGCGTGTCCGCCCCAATCCATCACGGCCAGTGACGCCCCCGGCACCGTTTCGGCGATCGAGCGCGAGCAGGTCCACGGCACCAGCATGTCGTCCCTGGCGGCGATGGCGAGCACAGGGATCGCGATCTCGCCGACACGGTCCTCCACGAAGAAGGACTGGAGCGCGGCGATCCTCCGTTCGAGGCTGTCGGCGCCCGGGAAATGGGCGAGATGCTCCTCGGTCTCGGTATCGAGCCGCTCATGATTCTCCGAGATCCAGGTCGCCGGGAACAGGAAGATCGGCTGGGCGCGAAGGTAGGCGCGCGGGCCCTCGTGCTGGAGCAGGATCAGCCGCGCCTCGAAGCATCGCG